>JAPOUP010000204.1 GCA_026708635.1 Rhodobacter sp. | reverse complement strand
CCGATGCAGAGCGTGGCCAGGCCTCTCCCGGCGCCGCGGCGGCGCATCTCGAACAGAAGCGTTGTAAGGACGCGGGCACCGGACGCGCCGACCGGATGGCCTATGGCGATTGCCCCGCCGTTTACGTTTACGATATCGGTGCTCCAGCCCATGTCCTTGTTCACCGCGCAGGCCTGGGCGGCGAAAGCCTCGTTGGCTTCGACAAGATCAAGGTCGTCGACTTTCCAGCCGGCTCTTTCCAGGGCCTTTCTGGAAGCTGGAATCGGGCCAGTGCCCATTATCGACGGATCGACACCCGCTGTCGCGTAGCTAACGATGCGGGCCATGGGCTCGATGCCGCGTTTCTCGGCCTCGCCCGCGCCCATCAGCACCACGGCGGCCGCGCCGTCATTGATTCCCGACGCATTGCCCGCCGTCACCGTCCCCTCCCTGTCAAAGGCGGGCCTGAGCTTGCGCATATTCTCGACCGTTGCGCCATGGCGAATGTATTCATCTGATTCCACCACCACCTCGCCCTTGCGGGTCCTGACCGTATGCGGGGTGATCTCGTCGGCGAATTTTCCGTCTTTCTGCGCGGCCTCCGCCTTGTTCTGGCTGGCAACCGCGAAAGCGTCCTGCTCTTCCCGCGAGAGCTGCCATTGCCTGGCGACGTTCTCCGCGGTGCTGCCCATGTGGTAGCCATGGAAGGCGTCGGTCAGCGCGTCCTTGATCATCGTGTCCGCGAAATCGGCGCCGCCCATTTTGACGCCCGCCCTGAGATGGGCGCAATGCGGTGCCGTGGACATGCTCTCCTGGCCGCCCGCAACGACGATTCCAGCGTCACCGAGCTGTATATGCTGGCAGCCGAGCGCAACCGCGCGCAGGCCCGATCCGCAGAGTTGGTTGATGCCCCAGGCGGGACTCTCGACTGGAATGCCCGCGTTCACCGAGGCCTGGCGCGCGGGATTCTGCCCCTGCCCGGCGGTGAGGATCTGGCCAAGTATGACTTCCGAAACGTCTTTGGGTTCAACTCCGGCGCGCTGGACCGCGGCCTTGATTGCCGTCGAACCGAGGTCGTGCGCGGGGGTGTTGGCGAACGAGCCGTTGAAACTTCCGACCGCGGTGCGCGCCGCCGATGCGATTACGACATTGGTCATGATATTCCTCTATCCATATCAATAAGTTAACCAGAAGCCACGCTTGTGGACCGGTGAAGTCGCGGGATGGCGGGCGAGAGCTTCCATTGTCCGCCGTCTAAAGATAGATTCTGCATCGCAGCAAATCAAGTGACACACTGTCTCAGGCGGGGCTCCGCCCGTTCGGGCGCAATAGTATTCTGGCCCGGGATCCGAAACATCCGGGCGACGCCGCGAGTTGACCCGGGGGGTGAATGGTCCCCGACGCGGACGGCGCGGCATGCGGCTTTGGTCCGGCCGGTTCAGGCGGCCTCAAGCGCCTGTGGACAGCCGGGACCGCCGGTCTGGATCGCGCGCCCGGGGAAGGGGGGGCTGTGGAGAATCCCGTTGGTTTCGATATCCTCGTATGGCCGTGTCCCGCCATTCCGCCGCGCACGGAAGCCTGAGTCGGTCTTTCGCGTGTCCCGACCTCGACCAATGGGAGTTCGGCCGGAGGCGTCCCGGCGACCGGGACCCACATCCCGAGCCCGGCGAGGCCGGGTGGCGCCGTGGAATTTCCCCCGCCGCGCGGAGGGACGCTCGTGGCGACCGCCACCCGGAGCCGCCAGGCCCGGACATCGCGTCGCCGGAGTGTCTTCTCCGGTTTAAGCGCGGTCACCGGGTGGCGCGGCACCGAAGACACCGAGACGTCCCGGAAGAGACGTCCCGGTGGGAACGAATCACTTTCCGCCGCCACATTCAGGGCAGGTCCCAAGTCCTTTCGGAATGGGCGGTTAGGGCGGGTTGGTCCCGGTTCCCGCCAGCGACGGGATATGGATCCGATGGTTGACGGCGCAGGATAGCTGCGCCGCCCGTCCCTATACCCGGACTTCCCGGAGCGAAAACGGTCGCGGAGGGCTTCTCACCTGCGCGTTTCGGACTCCCGCGCGGGCGGTCCGTCGCATCCGGTCGCGTCTGTTGGGATCGACGTTCCCGTAGGTTCGGTCAACTATCTGAGGATTGTGAAAAAATTCACGGTCACGCTTGAAATGGCCGGCGGATTTCTGTCGGAGATTCCCGTTGATC
This sequence comes from Rhodobacter sp., assembly GCA_026708635.1. Taxonomy (GTDB): domain Bacteria; phylum Pseudomonadota; class Alphaproteobacteria; order Rhodobacterales; family Rhodobacteraceae; genus JAPOUP01. The sequence goes on along the minus strand of JAPOUP010000204.1, from coordinate 33,472 downwards.
GCCGCACCGTGCGCAGGGCAGGGTTCCGTCGGCGGCGACCGTGGCGTGGCGGTGGCCCGCATCTTCCCGAAGACGGCAACCCAACGATATGGTGCCGGAGGAATACGGAAGGGCGGCGGTCACTTTCCCGGTCGGGCGTAACGGGAATCCCCTTACCGCCGGGGGCTGTTGACAACGATTCGGGCAAACCTTATGGAGTCGCGGTACCGGCGGGCCGAAACTCTCGCCCGGTCCAGACACGAAGTGGCCACGATCCGGGCGGCTCCCGCTCCGATCCTCTGAAATTCCACCGCGTCGTTCCCGCGAATGAGGGGGCGCATGCGGCTTTCGTGTTTTCTGGACATAGAGAACGCGTCCGAACGGCGAACCGCATGGACGCGCGTGACACGTTGATGGATGCGAGGGCGTGAATCCGCCCGGAAGACGAAAAACTATGGGCGTAGCAATACGGGGAACGAGACCCAGATGCCGACGATACAGCAGCTGATCCGCAAACCGCGTCAGCCGAAAACGAAACGCTCGAAGTCGTTGCACCTCGAGAGCTGTCCGCAGAAACGCGGCGTCTGCACGCGTGTCTACACGACGACGCCCAAGAAGCCGAATTCCGCCATGCGGAAGGTGGCGAAGGTGCGGCTCACCAACGGATTTGAGGTGATCAGCTACATTCCGGGGGAAAGCCACAACCTGCAGGAGCACTCCGTGGTGCTTATCCGGGGCGGACGTGTCAAGGATCTGCCGGGCGTCCGTTACCACATCCTGCGCGGCGTGCTCGATACCCAGGGCGTCAAGGATCGTAGGCAACGCCGCTCAAAATATGGCGCCAAGCGGCCGAAATAACGGGAAACGCAGATGTCCAGACGTCACGCAGCCGAAAAGCGCGAAGTCCTTCCCGACGCCAAGTATGGTGACGCGGTTCTGACCAAGTTCATGAACAGCCTTATGGTCGATGGCAAGAAATCCGTTGCCGAGCGCATCGTCTACCACGCGCTCGACCGCGTCGAGAGCCGTCTGAGGAAGTCACCGGTCGACGTATTCCATGAGGCTCTCGAAAACATCAAACCCTCGGTCGAGGTCCGGTCACGGCGTGTCGGCGGCGCCACCTACCAGATTCCGGTCGAGGTCCGCCCGGAGCGCAGGCAGGCGCTGGCTATTCGGTGGCTGATCAGCGCAAGCAGGAAGCGCGGCGAGAACACCATGGAGGAGCGTCTTGCCGCCGAACTCACCGATGCGGTGAACAACCGGGGTGCCGCGGTCAAACGGCGCGAGGACACGCACAAGATGGCCGAGGCCAACAAAGCCTTCAGCCATTACCGGTGGTAATCTCCCGAATTCCGAGGTCCCGTAGAAGCCATGCCACGCGAATACCCACTCGAGCGCTACCGAAATTTCGGGATCATGGCGCATATCGACGCCGGCAAGACAACCTGCACGGAGCGTATCCTGTACTACACCGGAAAGTCCCACAAGATCGGCGAGGTGCATGACGGCGCCGCGACCATGGATTGGATGGAGCAGGAGCAGGAGCGCGGCATCACCATCACCTCGGCCGCGACGACCACTTTTTGGGAGCGCACGGAGGATGGCGACAGCGCCCAGTCCGAGAGGCACCGCCTGAACATCATCGACACCCCGGGCCACGTCGACTTCACCATTGAGGTCGAGAGGTCGCTTGCCGTGCTCGACGGCGCCGTCTGTGTTCTCGATGCGAACGCCGGCGTGGAACCGCAGACGGAAACGGTGTGGCGGCAGGCCGATCGCTACTCCGTGCCGCGGATCGTTTTCGTTAACAAGATGGACAAGATAGGCGCGGATTTTGCCAACTGCGTCGACATGATCCGTAGCCGGACCGGCGCAGTTCCCGCGCCAATCCAGATCCCCGTCGGCGCCGAGGATAAATTCGCCGGCATCGTCGACCTGATCACCATGAAGGAGTGGATCTGGGCGGGCGAGGATCTGGGGGCGACCTGGACCGTCCAGGACATTCGGGGCGACCTGAAAGATAGCGCGGAGGAACACAGGGGCAGACTCGTCGAACTCGCGGTCGAACAGGATGACGCCGCCATGGAGGCCTATCTGGAAGGTGCGGAGCCCGACGTCGACACGCTGCGCAGGCTGATCCGAAAGGGAACGCTGTCGCTGTCCTTCGTTCCGGTTCTCACGGGATCGGCTTTCAAGAACAAGGGTGTTCAGCCTCTGCTTAACGCGGTGGTGGACTATCTGCCGCATCCGGTGGACGTTCCCGCCTACAGGGGCTTCGCTCCGGGTGACAGGACGGAAACGCGCAGTATCGAACGCACCGCCGACGACGGTCAGCCGTTCTCCGCGCTGGCGTTCAAGATTATGAACGATCCGTTCGTCGGATCCCTTACCTTCACCCGGATATACTCGGGCTCAATGCGGAGGGGCGACGCCATTCTCAATTCGACCAAGGGCAAGCGTGAGCGGATCGGCCGGATGATGATGATGCATTCCAACAACCGCGAGGAGATCGACGAGGCGTTCGCCGGCGACATAATCGCCCTAGCCGGTCTGAAGGAAACCACAACGGGTGACACGCTCTGCGACATGCAGAAGCCAGTGGTTCTCGAGACCATGACGTTTCCCGATCCGGTAATCGAGATCGCGGTCGAGCCGAAAACCAAAAATGACCAGGAGAAGATGTCCCAGGGCCTGACGCGCCTTGCCGCCGAGGATCCGTCATTCCGCGTGGAAACCGATGCCGAATCCGGCCAGACCATCATGAAGGGCATGGGTGAGCTTCACCTCGAGGTGCTCGTTGACCGTCTCCGGCGCGAGTTCAGGGTAGAGGCGAATATCGGTGCGCCGCAGGTGGCCTACCGCGAGACGATCTCCCGCTTCGTCGAGCACACTTACACCCACAGGAAGCAGACCGGCGGTTCGGGCCAGTATGCCGAGGTCAAGCTGGAAATCACCCCGACCGAACCCGGGGAAGGTTACGCCTTCGAATCCCGGATTGTCGGCGGTAATGTGCCAAAGGAATACATTCCCGGCGTCGAGAAGGGAATCCGGTCCGTGATGGACTCAGGGCCTCTGGCGGGTTTCCCGGTCATCGACTTCAGGGTCGCGCTCGTCGACGGAAAGTTCCACGACGTCGATTCCTCGGTTCTGGCTTTTGAGATCGCCGCGCGGATGTGCATGCGTGAAGGCCTGAGACTGGGAGGGGCGAAACTGCTCGAACCGGTGATGAAGGTCGAGGTGATCACGCCGGAGGAATACACCGGCAGCGTCATCGGCGACCTTACGGGCCGTCGGGGCCAGCTGACCGGTCAGGAGCCGCGTGGCAACGCCGTCGCGATAGACGCGTTCGTGCCGCTCGCCAATATGTTTGGTTACATCAATAACCTGCGGTCCATGTCTTCGGGACGGGCGAACTTCACGATGCAGTTCGACCATTATGATCCGGTGCCGCAGAACATCAGCGATGAAATCCAGGCGAAATTCGCGTGAGCGGATCGCCTCGACCGAAGCAAGGAGACCAGTATGGCAAAGGAGAAATTTGAGCGTACGAAGCCGCACGTGAACATCGGTACCATCGGTCACGTGGACCATGGCAAGACGACTCTGACGGCCGCGATCACAAAGTATTTCGGCGAATTCCAGGCGTATGACCGGATCGATGCGGCGCCGGAGGAGAAGGCGCGCGGAATCACGATCTCGACCGCGCATGTCGAGTATGAGACCGAGTCGAGGCATTATGCGCATGTGGACTGTCCCGGCCACGCCGACTACGTAAAGAACATGATTACGGGCGCGGCCCAGATGGACGGGGCGATTCTCGTCGTGAGCGCGGCTGACGGTCCCATGCCACAGACGCGGGAGCACATTCTCCTGGCGCGTCAGGTCGGTGTTCCCGCGCTGGTCGTGTTCCTTAACAAGGTCGATCAGGTCGATGATGAGGAGCTTCTGGAACTCGTGGAGATGGAGGTGCGCGAGCTGCTCTCGGCCTACGAGTTCCCCGGAGACGACATACCGATAGTGTCGGGCTCGGCACTGGCGGCGATGGACGGAACGGACGCGGCGACGGGCGAGTCGCGTGTGCGCGAGCTGATGGAGGCGGTTGACGGCTACATACCGACTCCCGAGCGCGCCGTTGACCAGCCGTTCCTTATGCCGATCGAGGATGTGTTCTCGATCTCCGGGCGGGGCACCGTGGTGACGGGCCGCGTCGAGCGGGGCGTTCTGAATGTGGGCGACGAGATCGAGATCGTGGGTCTGCGGGACACGAGAAGGACGACGTGCACGGGTGTGGAGATGTTCAGGAAAATCCTGGATCGCGGCGAGGCGGGTGACAACATCGGAGCGCTTATGCGTGGCGTTGGCAAGGAGGAGGTCGAGCGCGGCCAGGTTCTGTGCCGTCCGGGCTCGGTGACCCCGCACACGCGGTTCGAGGCGGAGGCCTACGTCCTGACCAAGGAGGAGGGCGGCCGCCATACGCCGTTTTTTGACGGTTACCGGCCGCAGTTCTACTTCCGGACGACGGACGTAACGGGTTCGGTGACCTTGCCTGAGGGAATAAAAATGGTCATGCCGGGGGACAGCGTCTCGTTCAGCGCCCAGCTGATCTCGCCAATCGCCATGGAGGAAGGGCTGCGCTTCGCGATCCGTGAGGGTGGCCGGACCGTAGGGGCGGGAGTCGTCGCGAAAATCGTGGAGTGACCCGGGTAGATGGCCGGGCCGCCCGGGCCGTCGTGGCGCGGGCAGGCCGGAACGGTTGGGTACCCGGCGGTATCCAGCGCACGAAATGGTTTGACGGGGGGCGGTCGTCACGCTCCCTGTCATAATCGCGGAGGAACAAGACATGGCAATGCAGAGCCAGAACATCCGCATCCGCCTGAAGGCGTTCGACTACCGCGTCCTTGATGTGTCGACGAAGGAGATCGTCAACACGGCCAGACGGACCGGCGCCCAGGTACGCGGCCCGATTCCACTTCCCAACAAGATCGAGAAATTCACGGTTCTCCGTAGCCCGCACATCGACAAGAAAAGCCGTGACCAGTGGGAGATACGTACGCACAAACGCCTTCTCGACATCGTTGATCCGACGCCTCAGACCGTCGACGCGCTGATGAAGCTTGACCTCGCCGCCGGCGTTGACGTCCAGATCTCGGTCTGAGGGAGGACAGGACAATGCTGCGCTCTGGAGTGATCGCGAGAAAGGTCGGGATGACCAGACTGTTCATGGAGGACGGCAGGCAGGTTCCCGTAACCGTGCTTCAACTGGACAACTGTCAGGTCGTCGCACAGCGAACCGCCGAAAGGGACGGTTACACGGCTGTCCAGCTTGGCGCGGGAGCCGCCAGCGCCAAGCGGACGGCAAAGGCGATGCGGGGCCATTTCGCCGCCACGAGGGTAAGCCCCAAGAGAAAGATCGCCGAGTTCCGGGTGGCCCCCGAAAACATGATCGACGTGGGAATGGAAATTACAGCGGACCACTATTTCGAGGGCCAGTATGTCGACGTCTCCGGCACGTCGATCGGCAAGGGATTCGCCGGTGCGATGAAGCGCCACAACTTCGGCGGCCTGCGCGCCAGCCATGGCGTATCGATCAGTCACCGCTCGCATGGTTCCACCGGCCAGTGCCAGGAGCCAGGCCGCGTGTTCAGGGGCAAGAAGATGGCCGGCCACATGGGCGCTGCCCGGGTGACTACGCAGAACCTCCAGGTCGTCAGGACCGACGCCGAACGTGGATTGATTATGGTCAAGGGAGCCGTCCCGGGTTCGAGGGGCGGCTGGGTGACGATCAAGGATGCCGTGAAGAAACCATTCCCGTCAGAGGCCGTAATGCCCGCCGCGCTGCGCCAGTCAGCTGAAATCGGGACGGTTCCGGAAACTTCGGACGGAAATCCAGCGACCGACGGCTCCACCGTCCAGGGAGGCGATGGCGATGAGAGCTGATACCATAAGCCTGGAGGGCGAGACGGTGGAATCCGTGGAACTCAACGCCCGGATATTCGGTCTTGAGCCCCGTGCGGATATACTGCACCGCGTCGTTCGCTGGCAGCGCGCCCGTGCACAGGCCGGTACGCACAAGGTCAAGACCCGGTCGGAAACGTCGTATTCCGGGCGCAAGATCCATCGGCAAAAGGGCACCGGCGGGGCCCGCCACGGCGACCGTAACGCCCCGATATTCCGCGGTGGCGGCATCTATAAGGGACCGACCCCGCGCAGCCATGCCCACGGTCTCCCGAAGCGACTTCGCAAACTCGGCCTGCGGCACGCGCTAAGCGCCAAGGCGAGGGCCGGCGAACTCGTGATTCTCGACGTTGCCGAGGCCGAGGGAAAGACCGCGGTCCTGGCCAGGCAGATCAGGAATCTTGGTTGGAAGCGGGCGCTGGTGATCGAGGGAAAGTCCGTTCATGAAGGATTTGCCCGTGCGGCGGCGAACCTGCCGGAACTGGATGTGCTGCCCTCAGCCGGAGCCAATGTGCTGGACATTCTCAAACGTGACACGCTGGTGCTCACGAAGGCGGGCCTGGAAGCCCTGGAGGCTCGTTTGAAATGAAAGCGAAACCGGAACATTACGACGTGATCCGCAGGCCGGTGATCACCGAAAAGGCGACGCGGGCCTCGGAGGCGGGAACGGTGGTCTTCGAAGTGGCGATCGGCTCGTCCAAACCACAGATAAAGGAAGCGGTGGAATCCCTTTTCGGCGTGAAGGTGAAGTCAGTCAACACGACGGTGACCAAGGGCAGGACCACACGCTTCCGTGGACGCCCGGGGCGGCGCAAAGATGTCAAGAAGGCATATGTGGGGCTTGAGGAGGGCAACACGATCGACGTGACGACCGGCCTCTGATCCGGTAGGGTGCCGGGATCAGGTTCCCGGTTTCCGGCAATACCTTAACCATGGCGGGGTTCCCGCCGATGAAGCAGACGGAAGACGTAAAGCATGGCACTCAAGTCGTATAAACCGACGACGCCCGGCCAGCGGGGACTGGTCCTGATCGACCGTTCGGGGCTTTGGAAAGGTCGCCCGGCAAAGACCCTGGTCGAAGGTCTCGGCCGGAAGGGCGGCCGCAACAATGCCGGACGGATTACGATGCGTCGCCGTGGCGGCGGGACGAAACGCCTCTATCGGGTCGTCGATTTCCGGCGCCGGAAGTTCGACGTGCCGGGATGTGTGGAGCGGATTGAATATGACCCGAACCGCACGGCGTTCATCGCGCTGGTCAGGTACGAGGACGGGGAACTGGCCTATATCCTCGCTCCACAGCGTCTCGCCGTCGGCGATTATGTCGTCTCGTCCGCCAGCGCGGACGTAAAGCCGGGAAATGCAATGCCATTCTCCGGAATGCCCATAGGAACCATCGTTCACAACGTCGAGCTGAAACCGGGCCGCGGCGGTCAGATAGCGCGCGCCGCGGGCGCTTATGCCCAGTTCGTCGGCCGTGGAAACGGTTATGCCCAGATCCGCCTTTCCTCCGGTGAACTTCGGATGGTCCGTCAGGAATGCATGGCAACCGTTGGCGCGGTCTCGAATCCCGACAACGCGAACCAGAATCTCGGCAAGGCGGGCCGCAACCGACATCTCGGTCGGCGGCCGTCGGTCCGGGGCGTGGTGATGAATCCCGTTGACCATCCCCACGGAGGCGGCGAGGGCCGCACGTCGGGCGGTCGCCATCCGGTGACGCCATGGGGCGTGCCAACCAAGGGCAAACGCACCCGTAGAAAGAACAAGGCGTCTTCAAGAATGATCATACGTTCGCGACATGCCAGAAAGAAAGGGCGTTAGGAAATGGCTCGTTCCGTCTGGAAAGGTCCCTTTGTCGACAGCTATGTGCTCAAAAAGGCCGAAAGGGCCCGGGAGTCGGGCCGCCACGAGGTCATCAAAATCTGGTCACGCCGCTCCACGATCCTGCCACAGTTCGTTGGCCTGACCTTTGGGGTTTACAACGGCCGCAAGCACATCCCCGTAAGCGTGACGGAGGACATGATCGGCCAGAAATTCGGTGAGTATAGCGCGACCCGCACCTTCTATGGCCACGCGGGAGACAAGAAAGCCAGAAGGAGATAGGTCATGGGCAGGCTGTCGAATCCCCGCCGTGTTGAGGAAAACGAGGCTATGGCCAAGGCGCGTATGTTGCGCGTTTCGCCCCAGAAGCTGAATCTGGTGGCGGCGATGATTCGGGGCAAGACGGTTCAAAGGGCGCTGAATGATCTCGCCTTCAGCCGCAAGAGAATCGCGGACGACGTGAGCAAGTGCCTTCGGTCGGCCGTCGCCAACGCGGAGAACAACCACGGTCTGGATGTGGACTCTCTGGTGGTCGCGGAAGCTTACGTGGGAAAGAATCTGACCATGAAGCGTATCCGGGCGCGTGCCCGGGGAAGGTTCAGTCGCATTGAAAAGCCATTTTCGGAAATCACCATCAAGGTCCGCGAGATGTGGGAGTAAGCCTCATGGGCAACAAGACAAACCCGGTCGGCATGCGGCTTCAGGTCAACCGGACCTGGGACAGCCGCTGGTACGCAAATACACGTGATTACGGAAACCTGCTGCTGGAGGATCTGCGTATCCGTGATTCGATCGAGAAGGAATGCAGGCAGGCGGGCGTGAGCCGGGTCATCATCGAACGTCCGCATCGGAAGTGCCGTGTCACGATCCACACTGCCCGACCCGGCGTGATCATCGGGAAAAAGGGTGCCGACATCGAGGCGCTGCGCAGGAAACTGGCGAATATGACCGACAGTGAACTGCATCTCAATATCGTCGAGATTCGCCGGGCCGAACTTGACGCCCGCCTCGTGGCCGAGGGCATCGCCCAGCAGCTGGAGCGGAGGGTGTCGTTCCGGCGTGCCATGAAACGGGCTGTCCAGAACTCGATGCGAATGGGAGCCCTTGGTATCCGGGTCAACGTCTCGGGCCGTCTGGGTGGTGCCGAGATCGCGCGGACCGAGTGGTACCGCGAGGGTCGGGTTCCGCTGCACACGCTTCGTTCCGATATAGACTACTCAACCTGTCAGGCCGCGACGCCGTACGGGATGATCGGGATAAAGGTCTGGATATTCCGGGGCGAGATCATGGAACACGATCCAGGCGCTCGCGACCGTTACCATCAGCAGCTGCAGGACGGGCCCGCGCCGCGGGCCGCCGCGGGGCGCCGATAGGGAGACATTGCCATGCTGCAGCCCAAGCGAACGAAGTTCCGCAAGGTTCACAAGGGACGGATTCATGGTGAGGCCAAGGGTGGCACGTCGCTGAACTTCGGTTCCTTCGGCCTGAAGTCCATCGAACCCGAGCGCATCTCGGCCCGCCAGATCGAGGCGGCCCGCCGCGCGATGACGCGGCATATGAAGCGTCAGGGCCGTGTCTGGATCCGGATTTTTCCGGACATCCCTGTCACGTCGAAGCCTACCGAGGTTCGGATGGGCAAGGGAAAGGGGTCGGTGGATTATTGGGCCGCCAGGATCAAGCCAGGCAGGATCATGTTTGAGATTGACGGCGTAAGTGATTCCGTGGCAAGGGAGGCACTTCGGCTCGCCGCGATGAAACTGCCGGTGAAATGCCGGGTGGTCCAGCGCGAGGACTGGTAGGGATCGCCCGCCTCCCGGGAGGTTGACGGGCGGCGACGTATTGAAGGATGCCGGAGAGCCACGCGGGCGACCCGGCGACGTGAAACGAGGAGAGGCGCATGGACGCCCGGGAACTGCGTGACAGGACGCCCGAACAGCTGCGCGACCGGCTGTTGGAGCTCAAGAAAGAGGTATTCAACCTCCGTTTCCAGAAGGCGTCCGGCCAGCTTGAGAACAGCGCCCGGATGCGCGTCGTCCGGCGCGACGCGGCGCGTGTTCTGACCGTCCTCAACGAAAAGGCGGCCGGGGCCGCGCGGGAGACCTGATCGATGCCAAGGAGAATCCTGCGGGGTGCCGTAGTCAGTGACCGCAACGACCGGACCGTCACTGTTCTGGTAGAGCGTACCTTCAAGCACCCGCTGCTGCAGAAAACGGTGCGAAGGTCTAAGAAATTCGCCGCGCATGACGCGGATAACCGGTTCAGGGTCGGTGACAGGGTACGGATAAGGGAGTGCGCTCCCGTCTCCAGGTCCAAGCGATGGGAAGTCATCGCCGACTGACGGTTATAACCGGGATCAAATTGACGAAACCCTGGAGCCACCGCTGGAATTAGGCTCCAAAGGTCGGGAGAAACGAAATGATCCAGATGCAGACCAATCTGGACGTCGCCGACAACTCAGGCGCGCGCCGGGTGCAGTGCATAAAGGTTCTGGGCGGGTCCAGACGGAAGTACGCGTCGGTCGGTGACATAATCGTCGTCAGTGTCAAGGAAGCGATTCCGCGCGGCCGCGTCAGGAAAGGCGATGTCAGGCGGGCTGTGGTCGTAAGGACCTCAAAGGAGGTGCGTCGTGAGGACGGGACAGCGATCCGTTTCGACCGGAATGCGGCGGTCATTCTCAGCAACAGCAACGAGCCTGTCGGCACACGCATTTTCGGACCTGTGGTTCGCGAGCTTCGTGGAAAGAATTTCATGAAGATCATTTCATTGGCTCCGGAGGTGCTCTGATGGCCGCCAAGCTGAAAAAGGGGGATCAGGTCGTCGTCATCGCCGGCAAGGATTTGGGGGCCCGGGGCGAGATCATCAGCGTGAACCCGAAGGCCGGAAAGGCGGTTGTCAAAGGCGTCAACGTCGCCATACGCCATGAGCGCCAGACCAACCGCGGCGTAGGTGGTCGCGTTCCCGTGACCATGCCCATCGATCTGTCAAACCTCGCCTATGTGGACGCAAGCGGTAAGCCCACCCGGATTGGCTTCAGGATGGAGGGAGACAGGAAAGTGCGCTATGCCAAGACCACGGGAGACGTGATCGATGCTTGATACCGTTGGTTATGTTCCGCGTTACAAGGCGATGTACCGTGAGCGAATCCGGGCCGCGATGAAGGATGAGTTCCGATATGCGAACGTCATGGAGATCCCGAGGCTCGAGAAGGTCGTGCTGAACATCGGCTGCGGTGCCGAAGCCGTGCGGGATTCCAAGAAGGCGGGCTCGGCGCGTGAGGATCTGACGGTGATCGCGGGCCAGAAGGCGGTGATCAGTCGCGCCAGGAAATCCATCGCGTCGTTCCGTGTTCGGGAGGGCATGCCGATAGGGGCGAAAGTCACCCTGCGCGGTGACCGGATGTACGACTTCCTGGACCGTCTGATCACCATCGCCCTTCCGCGCGTCCGGGATTTCCGTGGAGTGAGGGCGGGTGCGTTCGACGGCCATGGCAACTTCGCCATGGGCCTCAAGGAACACATCGTTTTCCCGGAGATCGATTATGACAAGGTCGACGAGGTCTGGGGGATGGATATCGTCATCTGTACCACCGCCAGAAACGATGCGGAGGCCAGGGCGCTGCTGGAGCATTTCAACATGCCGTTCAGCGGCTGAGCCGGGGAGATCCGACAAATGGCGAAGAAAGCAATGGTGGAGCGCGACCTGAAGCGCCGGAGGTTGGTGGCGAAATACGCGGCGAGGCGTGCTGCGCTCAAGCAAATCGCCAATGACCAGGAACGCCCGATCGAGGAACGTTTCAAGGCACGCCTGAAACTCGCGAAACTGCCGCGGAATTCCTCGCCAACCCGTCTTCACAACCGCTGTCAGCTCACCGGACGTCCGCACGCCTATTACCGTAAACTCAAGATCAGCCGGATCGCGCTGCGCGAACTGGGGGCAATGGGTCAAATTCCCGGTCTCGTGAAGTCGAGCTGGTAAGGAGCGAATGGTATGAATGATCCTATTGGCGACATGCTGGCCCGTATCCGCAACGCGCAGATGCGTGGCAAGTCCAGGGTTATGACACCCGCGTCGAGGCTTCGCGCCTGGGTTCTCGACGTCCTCGCCGACGAGGGCTACGTCCGTAGCTACGAAAATACCGTTGACGTTGACGGCCATCCGGTTATCGAAATCAGCCTGAAGTATTTCCAGGGTGGCCCGGCGATAAGGGAACTAAAGCGGATCTCCAAGCCCGGACGCCGCGTCTACAAGGGTGTCGGGGATCTCCCCGAGGTCCGGCAGGGTCTCGGGGTATCGATCATTTCAACGCCCAAGGGCGTTATGTCCGACGCGAGCGCGCGTGCCGCCAACGTGGGTGGCGAAGTGCTGTGTACGGTGTTTTAGGGAGAGGCTCATGTCACGGATTGGCCGTATTCCGGTCGAACTGCCCTCGGGGGTCACGGCTTCGGTCGCGGGCAGGACGGTCGAGGTGAAGGGACCCAAGGGTACCCGCAGCTTCACCGCGACCGATGATGTCTCTATCGCGATCGAGGGCAACCTGGTCAAGGTCGCGCCGCGTGGGCAGTCAAAACGTGTCCGCCAGCAATGGGGCATGTCCCGCACCCAGATAGCGAACTGCGTCAAGGGCGTCACCGATGGTTTCAGAAAAGAGCTTGAGATCAGTGGCGTCGGTTACCGCGCCATGCTGCAGGGTGACAAGCTGGTTCTCAATCTAGGCCTGTCCCATGACGTTGCTTTCGATGTGCCAAAAGGCGTTACCGTGACCTGTCCCAAGCAGACGGAAATCGTCGTCGAGGGCATTGACCAGCAGCAGGTCGGTGAAGTTGCGGCGCAGATCCGCGAATGGCGCAGACCGGAGCCCTACAAAGGCAAGGGCATCCGATACCGGGATGAGTACATATTCCGTAAGGAAGGCAAGAAGAAATAGGGAACCGGGACATGGCAGACAGCAAACGGGATCTGTTCATCAAGCGCCGTCGGCGCGTCCGTAACAGGCTGCGCAAGGTGGGCGCCGGCCGCGTACGTCTCTGCGTTCACCGTTCGAACAGGAACATAAGCGCTCAGCTGATCGATGATTCCAGGGGCGTCACGCTGGCAAGCGCGTCATCGCTTGAGAAGGCGCTCGAACTGAAAAACGGAAGTGGCGTCGAGGCCGCGGCGATAGTCGGGGCGGCGCTCGCCGAGCGCGCCGCCGCGGCCGGTGTGAGGGATGCCTGCTTTGACCGTGGCGGCTACCTGTTTCACGGTAGGGTCAAGGCCCTCGCCGAAGCCGTTCGCGCGGGCGGTCTCAATGTCTGACCGTTTGGTCCGTACCCGACGATCGGACGTTCCAGGACCGAATTGGACGATCTGGCGCGAAGCGCCTAAAGATGAAGGGATAGCCTGATGGCAGAACGTGAGAACCGTCGGGGCGGCCGCAGGGATCGGGAAGACGCCCCCGAGTTCTTCGACCGCCTTGTGGCGATCAACCGGGTTTCGAAGACCGTAAAGGGCGGTAAGCGATTTGGGTTCGCCGCGCTTGTCGTTGTCGGGGACCAAAAGGGACGGGTCGGCTATGGCAAGGGCAAGGCCAAGGAAGTGCCCGAGGCGATTCGCAAGGCGACGGAGCAGGCCAAGCGTCAGGTCATCCGCGTACCGCTCCGCGAGGGCCGGACGCTTCATCACGACATTGCGGGCCGACACGGCGCCGGTAAGGTTGTGATGCGAACCGCACCTGTCGGCACGGGTATCATCGCCGGCGGCCCGATGCGCGCGGTGTTTGAAATGCTCGGGGTGCAGGACGTGGTAGCCAAGTCGGTTGGATCACAGAACCCTTACAATATGATCCGGGCCACGATCGACGGTCTTCAGAATGAAGCCAGCCCGCGCATGGTGGCCGCCCGCCGCGGCAAGAGAATGTCTGACATAACGCCGAGGCGGGATGAACCGTCGCAGAGCGCCGACGACCCGGCGCGGGTTACATCGCCGGACGGGAACGGCACCGCCGAATCCCAGATGCCCGCCGAAGCCTGAGGAGTGGCGCGATGTCCAGCAAAACCATAGTCGTTAAGCAGGTCGGCTCACCGATCCGCAGGCCCGCCAAGCAGCGCCAGACGCTGATCGGGCTCGGACTTAACAGAATGCACAGGATCCGGGAGCTTGAGGATTCACCCGCGGTCCGCGGGATGGTCGCGAAGATTCCCCATCTTGTGAGGATCGTCGAGGAACGTGGCTGAGGCCTTATGCCGACTTCCGGAACGCCGGTTGGCCCCGTCACCTTGATCGCGGTGAATGACACGCGGGTATGCCAGCCGGTAGGCTTGGCATATGGATCGATTTGAATGGCCGGGTCATTCCGTTTCCCCTGTGGTTCGGTATCCGGCAAGGAGAAATGACATGAAGCTTCATGATCTCCGGGACAATCCCGGCGCCGTAAAGAAAGCCAGGCGCGTTGGCCGCGGCCCCGGTTCCGGGAAGGGAAAGACCGCGGGACGCGGTACCAAGGGTCAGAAATCCCGGTCTGGAGTCGCGATCAACGGTTATGAAGGCGGGCAGATGCCGCTCTACCAACGTCTTCCAAAGCGCGGATTCAACAAGCCCAACCGACGGAAATACGCGTTGGTGAACCTCGGCATTCTCCAGAAGTTCATCGATGCCGGAAAAATCAATGCCGAGGACGCGATCACCGAGGACGTTCTTGTCGAGAGCGGTATCGTCCGCCGTCGGCTTGATGGCGTCCGGGTGCTCGCAAAGGGTGAGTTGACTTCCAGGGTCGACCTGCGCGTGACAGGTGTAAGCGCGTCGGCAAGGAAGGCGGTTGAGGAAGCGGGGGGCTCGCTGGCGGTCGCGACCGGTCAGTTGGCGGAATGAACGCTTGCGGGTAAAGTCTTCCGCGCCTAAATACATCTGGTTTTCCAAGTTCCGCCCCGGGAATTCCGGGGACGGCGCGTGAACGGGAGAGGCCACTGAATGGCATCCGCAGCGGAGCAAATGGCCGCCAACCTGAACTGGGGGGTCTTCGGGAAGGCCACCGAACTCAGACAGCGCATTCTATTTACCCTCGGGATCCTGATCGTCTATCGCGTCGGGACCTACATTCCGGTTCCGGGCATCGACGCCGACGCCCTGCGTGACTTCATGGACCAGGCCGCGGCGGGTCTCGGCGGTGTTCTGAACATGTTCACCGGCGGCGCGATCTCGCGCATGGGCATATTCGCGCTCGGCATAATGCCGTACATTTCCGCCGCGATCATCGTGCAGCTCCTCACGGCTATGGTTCCGCAGCTCGAGCAACTCAAGAAGGAAGGTGAGCGCGGGCGCAAGAAAATCAACCAGTACACCCGGTACGGCACGGTGTTCCTGTCCACCTTCCAGGCCTACGGGCTGGCGGTGTCGCTGGAGGCGGGCGGTCTGGCGACGGATCCGGGCTGGTATTTCCGGGCGGCCACGGTCATTACGCTCGTCGGCGGCACCATGTTCCTGATGTGGCTGGGCGAACAGATCACCGCCCGGGGCATCGGAAACGGGATCTCGCTGATTATCTTCGTCGGAATCATCGCCGAGGTTCCGGCGGCGCTGGCGCAGTTCCTCGCGTCGGGCCGTTCGGGCGCGCTTAGCCCCGCGGTCATCGTCGGCGTCATCGTGATGGTCGTGGCGGTGATCGGATTTGTCGTCTTCATGGAGCGGTCGCTGCGGAAGATCCATATCCAGTACCCGCGCCGCCAGGCGGGAATGAAGATGTACGAGGGCGGTTCCAGCCACCTGCCGGTCAAGGTGAATCCAGCGGGGGTCATCCCGGCGATATTCGCCAGTTCGCTGCTGCTTCTTCCGGTCACCGTCTCCACCTTCAGCGAGGCGCAGTCCGGGCCCGTGATGGCGACGATACTGGCCTACTTCGGTCCCGGCCAACCGCTTTATCTCGGTTTTTTCACGGTGATGATCGTGTTTTTCACGTTCTTCTATACGTTCAACGTAAGCTTCAAGACCGAGGACGTCGCGGAGAACCTGAAGAACCAGAACGGCTTCATTCCGGGCATCCGTCCGGGGAAGAGGACGGAAGAGTATCTTGACTATGTGGTCACCCGGATCCTGGTGCTTGGATCGGCCTATCTCGCGGGTGTCTGCCTACTGCCGGAGGTACTGCGAAGCCAGTTGGCGATTCCCTTCTATTTCGGCGGAACGTCGGTGCTGATCGTGGTCTCCGTGACGATGGACACGATACAGCAGGTGCAGAGCCACCTTCTCGCGCATCAGTATGAGGGGCTGATCGAGAAATCCCAGCTTCGGGGCAGACGCCGCCGCAAACGGTCTCCCGTAAGGCGCTAGCCGCCGCTTCCGGGCGCATGTTTTCGGGAACCGTGAAGGGGAGAGGAACATTGCCCATGAACATCATCGTGCTTGGCCCTCCGGGCGCGGGAAAGGGTACCCAGGCCCGGATCCTGGTGGAGGAGCGCCGAATGGCCCAGCTTTCGACCGGGGACATGTTGCGCGACGCGCGCAGGAGCGGATCCGCGATTGGCCGGACCGTCGCCGAGGTCATGGACCGCGGCGATCTGGTGACCGACGGGATCGTCATCGACATCATCCGGGAGCGGCTGGAGAATGACGGCAGTCCCGGCGGCTATATCTTCGATGGCTTTCCGCGCACGCTGGCGCAGGCAGACGCGCTTGGGGAGCTTCTTGACGACCTTGGTTTCCGGCTTGATGCAGTCGTCGAGATGCGGGTCAATGACGACGCGCTAGTCAGACGCATCTCGGCCCGTTCGACCTGCGCTGGCTGCGGCGAGGTATATAACGACCATACCCGACCGATTCCCGAAGATGGCAGGTGCGAGAGATGTGGCGGGACCGACTTTCGGCGGCGCGCCGATGACAACGATGAAAGCCTGCGGACCCGCTTGATGGCCTATTACAAGCAGACATCGCCGTTGATTGGATATTACCACGCCAAGGGCGTGTTGAGACCGGTCAATGGCCTCAGGGATATCGACGGCGTCGCGAATGAGATCCGGTTGGCTCTCGATTGATCGGCGGCCTTGACCGTAGCTTGTAAGCGGTGTGAGGGCCTTTCATTCATGCCTTCTCGTCCGCCCTTCGTCACTTCCGCTGACGCCCCCAAGCGCTCCGAGAACCGCGACGCTTGATGCGCGGCGGCGCTGACCGCGGCCTTGGCCCTCGCGCGCTGGCTGCCAGACCCAGCCAGCGGAACCGGCCGCTCGCCCGGACGGTCTGGCGAACCGGGCTGACGATCCACGGAAGTGGAGAGGATGCGTTGTCAGGGAAAGCCAAAGTGACAGTGTTCCGCGTTGAAAGGCCGGGCTGAAACCGCCCGAAGCGAGCCAATGACTGCACGGGCCGGAAAATCCGGCGGAATATCCGTGCGACGGAAACGCCAGGTCCAGCCTGGATTCGTGTATTTCAGTCGTATGATGACGAGATCCTCCGCCGTTAGCTCAAGCGGGCGGAAAGGAAGGTGATCGTCCGCAAAGATATGCAGGATGATCGGGTGAAACGTTTGGGGCGCCCGTCTTGTTCCGTAAGTTGGCGAGGCCGACCTGCGGGCGCTTCTGGTCGTCGCGGCGCTTGTGGGCAACTTCTTTGAGCTTCGTCCGTCCGTTTGGAATGTCGCACATGCTCGGAATCTGGTGCCTCATAGATTTTCCGCCCCAGAGAGGCTAGGAATTTCCCTGCCTATGAAACCCGGTCTTGCGCCTTGTCGTTGACCAAGGCGCTGGTATGAACGTTACGGCGCGTTCGGGAAGGAGGGGGCCAATGCGGGATATTGCCAATTGGGTCTGCAGATTATCGCTCCAATTTGCTATCGGCGTGTCCGCGTTGCAGGCGCAGGAGGTTCCGCGCCCCGCAAAGGTCGAGGCCGTCACCTCTGATATGGCCAGCCGGATATGGACCTTTCCGGCCATCGTTCTGCCTTCTCGGGAAGTATCGCTGTCTTTCCGGATCTCCGGTCAGGTTATCGAACTCCCGGTACGGGCCGCTCTCCCGGTCGCGGAAGGCGATACGATCGCAAAGCTCGATCCACGGGACTTCGAGGCGAGGGTCAGACAGCTGGAAAGTCAACGTGATCAGGCGGTTGCGCAGCTTGAAGCGCTGCGGTCTGGCGCCCGTGAAGAAGAGGTGCGGGCTTTGGAGGCGGCTTTGGAAAGTGCGCGCGCCCAAGCGGAAAGAGCGAGTGCGGATACGGAACGCACGCGCCAGCTCGTGCAGCGCAACATCGCTTCCCGGGTAATGCTCGAGCAGGCCGAGACCCAGCTTCGGGTGAGCGAGGCGGCCCTGCGGGCCCAGGAGGAGCAGTTGGCCATCGCCATCGCCGGTGGGCGTGTCGAGGAGATAGAGGCCGCCGAGGCCGGTCTGCGCGGGCTGGAGTCACAGCTCGAAACGGCGCGCGATACGCTCTCGGACGTGACGTTGGCCGCGCCTTTCGATGGAGTCGTGGCACGGCGGTCGATCGATAACTTCACGTTGGTTCAGGCCGGGCAGGAGATCGTACTGCTGCAGAACATTTCCACTCTGCATCTCGCCTTTGACGTTCCGGCCGCCCAGGTGCAGGCCATCGGCCGGGTCGCCGAGGAACTGTCCGTGACCGTCTCGTTCTCCGGCTCGGATACGGAATATCCCGCGGAACTCGTCGAATACTCGATTCAGGCCGATGCGGAGACCCAGACATACCGCGGACGCGTCGCCGTAGACGCTCCCGACGACACGATCGTCTTTCCCGGAATGGTCGGGCGGGTTCTCGTCCGCCCATCCGGGCACGGTGCCCCGGTTCTCAAGGTTCCGGTCAGCGCGATCGGCGCCGGGTTGGACGGGGAGCCCTTCGTTTGGGTCGTTGGCGAGAGCGGGAAAGTGGCGAAACGCTCGGTAATGACCGGATCCGTCACTGGAAGCCGGGTTGAGATCCTTTCGGGTCTCGACGCTGATGAGACCGTGATCGCCGCCGGTGTCAGCCGGCTGCGGGAAGGCATGACGGTTCGCCCGATCGAAAGAGTGGGCGACTGATCGATGGATCTCGCGCGGTTCGCCATCGGGAAACGCCTGATCTCGGCCGTTTCGACACTGCTGATTCTGGGCTTCGGCTATTTCGCCTACGCGGCACTGCCGAGGTTTGAGGATCCGGAGTTCATCATCCGGGTGGCCCAGATCACAACTGAATATCCGGGGGCTAGCGCGGAGGAGGTGGCGGACGAAATCACCGAAACCGTCGAAACCGCGATTCAGCAGCTGCGCGGTATCCATGAGATCCGCTCGACCTCGAAGCCGGGAGTGAGCGAGGTCGAGGTCGAATTCACGATCGCCGCGACCCCGGACCGCGAGGCCCTTTCGCTCAGCTTTACGCAGCTGCGCGCCAAGATAGGCGATATCCAGTCGGGACTTCCGCCGAATGCCCTTGCGAGTCGCGTATATGACGATTTTGGCGATGTATTCGCGCTCTATTTCGCGATCACCGGCGAAGGCTACACCCTGCCTGAACTGCACGCTTACGCGAAGGCGCTTCAGCGTGACCTGGTTACGTTGGATGGAGTTTCCAAAGTCATCCTGAGCGGCGTGCAGGATGAGGTGATATATGTCGAATACGAGTCCGCGCGCCTGATCGAACTGGGATTGACCCCCTCGCAGATCGGAGACCTTCTCGAGGGGCAGAACCTCGTCGCTCCGGCCGGATCGGGTACGGCCGGGGCCATGCGGCTGGCGGTCCGCCCACTCGCGGCCATCGGTTCGGCTGAGGCTATCGGGGATTTGGTGATCACCTCCCGTCGAGGTGGTGTATACCGGCTTTCCGACATCGCAACGGTCAGACGCGGGCTGCGGGAGCCGGCAGCGCCCAGCCTTTACCGTAACGGAGAACCGGCAATCGGCATGGCCGTTGCCAACGTGCTGGGCGGCAACGTCGTGGAAATGGGCGAGCGCGTCAAAGATCGGCTGGAGGCTCTGTCGTCCGAGCGGCCCATCGGTATTGACGTCCAGACGATCTCGGATCAGTCAAGCAGCGTGAAGGCCTCGGTGGGCGGATTTGTTAACAACGTGTTGCTGGCGCTTGCCATCGTCGTCGGCACGCTGGTGGTCTTCATGGGGCTGCGGTCGGGACTCCTGATGGGGATAATCCTACTGGTGTCCGTGGCCGGGACGCTCGTCGGCATGTACCTGCTCGGACTTGACCTGCAGCGCATCTCCCTGGGTGCGCTAATAATCGCCCTCGGCATGCTGGTGGACAATGCCATTGTGGTTGTGGAGGGCACGCTGGTGCGCGTTCAGCGCGGCGAGGATACCGCCTCGGCCGCGGTTTCCGTGGTCAACCAGACACGTTGGCCGCTGCTTGGCGGTACGATCGTGGGTTTGCTGGCCTTTTCCCCGATAGGTCTGTCGCCCGACAATACCGGCGAATACGCCGGCAGCCTGTTCTGGACCATCACGATCGCGCTGCTGTTTTCATGGCTCGTCGCGATCTGGCTGGTGCCGTATTACTGCACGCTGTTCCTTAAACCCGAAGGGGAGCGCGCCGAGGTGCGAAAACCCGCGCCGCTGCGCGTCTACGGAACTTTGCTGGAGCGCGCGATCCGGTTCCGCTACGTAACGGTCGCCGTCGTCGTCGGGTTGCTGGTATCCGCGATCGCGCTTTTCAGCGTGGTGCCGCAGGGATTTTTCCCCGCCTCCACCCGTGCGCAGTTCGTCGTTGACTTTTCACTCGCGGAGGGGACGGATATCGAGGAAACCAAGGTCCGTATCGGCGAAATCGACGAATATGTGCGTGGAATCCCGGGAGTGGTCTCGACCAGCGCGGCGGTTGGCGGAGGCCACACCCGTTTCATGCTGACCTACCAGGGCGAGAGCCGGAATTCCTCGTATGGTCAGATCCTGATCGATGTCGAGGATTTCGACCTGATCGACGGTATGGTCTCCGGAATCCAGAACTGGCTTGACCGGACCTACCCGGAGGCAAGGGCCAAGGTCTGGAAATTCGTGCTCGGGCCAGGCGGCGGCTCGAAGATCGAAGCCCGGTTCTATGGTCCGAATCCTATGGTGCTCCGGGGCCTCGCGGAAGACGCGGCCGCGATCATGGACGCCGCCGGCGCAGTGGCCGGGAAAATTGACTGGCGGGAGCCGATTCCGGTGATCCGACCGGAAATAGATACCGAAAACGCACGGCGTCTGGGCCTAACGCAGGGCGAGATCTCGCACGCATTGCGCGAGCATTTGAGCGGCACGGTCATCGGCGTTTACCGCGAGGGCGACACGTTAACGGATATCATCATGCGGCCGCTCGGACCGGCCCGTTCCGATCTGGCGAAACTGCGTGAAGCCCAAGTCTTCAGCCAGGTGTCAGGCGGTTATATTCCGATTTCGCAGGTCGTGAGCGATTTCGAGCTGGACTTCGAGTTCGGAGTGCTGCGCCGGATCAACCGCGAACTGGCGATCACCGCCCAATCCGACAATGCCCCGGGCGTGCCGTCGGGAGACTTGTTCAACGCGGTGCGCGGGGATATCGAGGCGCTTGACCTTCCTCCTGGCTACCGGCTGGAATGGAGGGGTGAGTTCGGCAACAGTATGGACGCCAATGCCGGTCTTGCAACCACATTCCCGTTTGGCTTTGGGGCGATGATCATCGTCGTTCTGCTACTGTTCAACGCTGTCAGACAACCGGCCATAATCTGGCTTACGGTCCCGCTGGCCTTGATTGGCGTGATCTATGGCATGGCCGCGACCCAGACGCCTATGGAATTCATGTCGATCCTTGGTGTCCTGTCCCTTACCGGTATGCTGGTGAAGAACGCCATCGTTCTCATCGATGAGATGGACGGTCAGATCGACGGCGGTAAGGCTCGGATGACCGCGATCACCGACGCCGCGGCGAGTCGTCTTCGTCCGGTTCTTCTCGGTGTCAGCACGACCGTGCTAGGGGTAATCCCGCTCCTGTGGGATCCGTTCTTCAATTCGCTTGCCGTTACGATCATCTGTGGTCTGAGCTTCGCTTCGGTTTTAACGCTTGTCATCGTGCCGGTGCTCTACGCCATTTTCTTTCGGGTGAAAGGCAGCGAAGTCGCCGTGGCTGGTTGAGCCGCGTATGGATGCGCGCTTGATCCGGCGGCCCGGACACACCGAGCCGGTCGAACCACATTCGGTAATGTGCGGTATGGGCATCCAGAACATCACCGTGACGCTCGTTCGGAGCGCGCGCCAGGGCGGTCCCGTCCGTCCCGCTGACCCCCGTCAGCGGTTCCCTGAACGCGTCGGCCGCGGGTGGCGGATCTGGGCTGTGGCGGACAGCTTGAACTACGGTGGCCACATGCCGGCGCAAAATCGATTTCCCGCGACCCGCCCAATGGCCAGATGCCCGAACGGGCTCTCCCGCCGCGAACATGATCGCCTATCTTTTTCCGCGGGTACCGCGTCTCCCACCGATGCCGAGACCGGGATTTATGCATGGTTCCCGCCACTCGCGCGAAATCCGGAGGATTCGCTGACACCAATTCCGATGCCGTTGCGGGACGGGTGGCTGGCCAACCGGAGAGCTCCACGCCATCGCTGCCGATCCGGCTGCATGGGGAGTCGTCACCGGCGGAGGCCAATAAAGGAACCGGCGGTATTCGGATGGGGCGATTCGTCGCGGTGCTCCGCATGGCCGGGGAGACCCCGTGCGAAAGGATGTCGCGCCGGCGCCGTATGGCCCGCCGTCGTGTCTGGAGGCCCGTGGATTCAATGTCGGTTCCCGCGCCGCATTCGGGATCCCGGTTCTAGCGCTTGCGCTATCGGGGGTTGGCTGGCCGCAGCGAGGGGATCCCGGACTGCCGTTCAGTGATTCTAGCGCATATCCCTTATATATTACAGTATCTTATGGAGGGCCTGCAATTTCTCGGCCACGTAACTCCGCTCCATACCGGAAATTTGCCGGTCCCCCGGGCGGAACGGAATCAACGGAATCCCAGACCGGCCGGCTACCGGGCGATGAAATCTCCGCCCGTGACCGGTCGCCGGACCCGGCGGGTATCGTTGGTTATGCCGGTCCGATGGCATTGACACTTGTCGGAACTGCCGATATCCCGCGCTCTCCCGAAAGGAATTCGGATCTTAACCTCACGCCGGATCGTCACCACCTGTAGTGGCGCCCGTGAGCCACGGGAGATCCGAGGAAGTCAATTAAGTCCCGAGGAATTCGCTCTCGGACTCCGGTTGTGAAAAAAGGTTCTGGAACTACGGAACCGCAACGCGAAAGGACCATTCCAGTTGGCTCGGATTGCCGGGGTTAATATCCCTACCTCAAAGCGTGTTCCCATCGCGCTTACCTACATTCACGGAATAGGCCATGCGACCGCGCGCAGGATCTGCGAAGCGGCTGCCGTGGACCAGGCGCGGCGGGTCAATGAGCTGTCAGACGCCGATGTGCTCAGGATCCGGGAATTCATAGACACGAATCTGAATGTCGAGGGCGATCTGCGCCGTGAGGTGCAGATGAACATCAAGCACCTGATGGACCTTGGATGCTACCGCGGAATTCGGCATCGGCGAGGCTTACCTGTCCGTGGCCAGCGAACCCACACCAACGCACGTACCCGCAAGGGGCCGGCAAAGCCGATCGCTGGCAAGAAAAAGTAAGGGGGGAAGAGGACTTGGCTCGTGACCGTACGCGCGTGAAGCGAAAGGAGCGTAAAAACATCGCCGCTGGCGTGGCGCATGTGAACAGTTCCTTCAATAATACCAAGATCCTTATCTCCGACGTTCAGGGCAACGCGATCGCTTGGAGTTCCGCCGGGACCATGGGCTTCAAGGGCTCGCGGAAGTCAACGCCCTACGCGGCCCAGATGGCGGCTGAGGACGCGGGTCGGAAAGCGCAGGAGCATGGCGTGAAGACTTTGGAGGTCGAGGTTCAGGGGCCGGGATCCGGTCGGGAGAGCGCATTGCGCTCGCTCGCGGCCGTCGGTTTCAACATCACGTCCATACGCGATGTCACACCGATCGCCCATAACGGTTGCCGTCCCCCGAAACGCCGCAGGGTCTGACCCAGTCCCGAGGCCGCGCTATGGCGGTCTTTCCACGCAGTTTCAATCACTTCAGGCGTCCATTGCCAATTAAATCCAAGGCGGTGGATACCATTGGAGGCGCAATATGATCCAAAAGAACTGGCAGGAGCTGATCAAGCCCGACCAGCTTGCCGTCACTCAGGGCAACGATCTCTCACGGCAGGCCACTTTCGTGGCGGAGCCACTCGAACGCGGTTTCGGCCTTACGTTGGGAAACGCGTTGCGGCGCGTGCTTCTGTCCTCGTTGCAGGGAGCCGCGATCAACGCCGTCCAGATCGATAACGTTCTGCACGAGTTTTCCTCAGTGGCTGGCGTTAGGGAGGATGTTACCGACATCGTTCTGAACCTAAAGGGCGTCGCGATAAGAATGAGTGTCGAAGGCCCCAAGAGGCTGTCCATATCGGCGAGAGGGCCCGGGGTCGTCACTGCCGGTGAAATCAGCGAAAGCGCCGGTGTCGAGATTCTTAACAAGGACCATGTAATCTGCCATCTCGACGAGGGCGCGGACCTGTTCATGGAGCTCGTGGTCAATACCGGCAAGGGTTACGTCGCCGCGGACAGGAACCGCCCCGAGGATTCGCCGATCGGTCTGGTGCCCGTCGATGCGATCTACTCTCCAGTCAGAAAGGTTAGCTACGAGGTCCAGCCCACGCGTGAGGGACAGGTGCTTGATTATGACAAGTTGACGCTGAAGATCGAAACCGACGGTACCCTCATTCCCGAAGATGCGCTCGCCTATGCCGCCCGGATCATTCAGGACCAGCTGTCGATCTTCGTGAACTTCGACGAACCCGAGCAGGTTCGCCGTCAGGACGACGACGATCAAATGGCGATCAATCTCCAATACCTCCGAAAGGTGGAGGAGTTGGAACTCAGCGTACGTTCCGCGAACTGCCTGAAAAATGACAACATCGTCTACATCGGCGACCTGGTCCAGAAGACCGAGAACGAGATGCTGAGAACGCCGAACTTTGGACGGAAATCCCTCAATGAAATCAAAGAGGTGCTGTCCGGGATGGGTTTGCATCTCGGGATGGACATCGAGGAGTGGCCGCCCGACAACATCGAGGATCTTTCCAAGAGGTTCGAGGATCATTTCTGAACGGGTGGCCCCGATCCGGATATTGCCAGGGGAATTATCCGGGTGGCCGGACCTGGTTCACGCTGTCGGTATGGCAGGATAACGGTGCGGGTCCAACGGTAACCGGGAATGACCCGGAAATGTTCGTTGACGGAACGTAACGATGATGGAGGATCGAGACTATGCGCCACGCCAGCGGATATCGCCGCTTGAACCGAACCCATGAGCACCGAAAGGCGCTCTTCGCCAATATGGCTGGATCCCTGATCGAGCACGAGCAGATACGTACAACGTTGCCCAAGGCCAGGGAGCTGAGACGGGTGGTCGAAAAGCTTGTAACGCTCGGAAAGCGTGGAGATCTTCATGCCCGGCGCCAGGTCGCGAGTCGACTCAAGCAGCATCGGCACGTGACAAAGCTGTTTGACGTTCTCGCACCGCGTTACCGGGACCGGAACGGGGGCTGCGTCCGCGTCCTCAAATCGGGATTCCGCTATGGCGACATGGCACCGATGGCCGTCATTGAGTTCGTCGACCGTGATCCGGACGCCAAGGGCGCGGCGGACAGGAGCCGCGTAACCGAGCTGGCGGCGGAGCCGTCGACCCCGGGAGCCTTCTAAGGGCCGGTTCCGTTATAACGCCGGCTCCCGGCCGGGCGACATGCTGTCCGCCTTATGATGTGCGTCCGTCGGGGCTGAACGCGGGGCACGGCTGCCGGAATCTGGCTGTCAGCCATGTAGGATCCGCGATACGCGGATGACCCCATTGTTCCGGGCGTGAAGGTTATCCGACGACCGGCCGGGAAACATCCGCCTATCGTTGATCGAGGGAAGCGATTTCCCTTACGGAACCGCGGGCGAGTCCTTAGGGCGGAATTCCGGGTCGGTTGCGCCTGATTCACCCTTTCGTCCCGCGCGGTTGGCAAATATCGTCGGCGCATGGCCGATCTGTTTGGAACCACGCCGGAACTCTCGACGGGTAACGCCGCCGCCCGCCCCCTGGCCGACCGACTGCGCCCCACGAAACTCTCCGAGGTCATAGGCCAGGATCACCTACTTGGCGTCGATGCCCCGTTGGGAGTCATGTTGGCCTCCGGTACGTTGACATCGCTTGTCCTCTGGGGACCACCCGGTGTCGGAAAAACCACGATCGCCCGCCTTCTTGCCGATGAAACAGAACTGCGGTTTGTCCAGATCAGCGCCATATTCACGGGAGTTGCGGAACTGAAGCGGATCTTCGAGGAGGCTGGCCATCGCCGCGCGAACGCCCGGGGTACGCTGCTGTTCGTCGATGAAATCCACCGCTTCAACAAAGCGCAGCAAGACAGTTTCCTGCCGTATATGGAAGATGGTACGATTCTGCTGGTCGGCGCCACGACGGAAAACCCGAGCTTCGAACTCAACGCAGCGCTGTTGTCGCGGGCGCAGGTAATGGTGCTCCATCGTCTTGGTCCCGTTGATCTGGAACGTCTGGTCAAGCGTGCGGAGCGGTCGATTGATGAGGAACTTCCCCTGACCGCGGAAGCCCGGCGAAGTCTTCTGGAACTGGCGGATGGTGACGGGCGGGCAATTCTTAACCTTGTTGAGCAGATCGCCGCCTGGACAGTGGATGAACCACTCAGTTGCGATGCTTTGGCCGGCAGGCTCCAGCGTCGGGCAAGTCAGTACGACAAATCCGGTGATGCACACTACAACCTGATCTCGGCACTTCATAAGTCCGTGCGGGGTTCCGATCCGGACGCGGCGCTCTATTGGTTGGCGCGCATGCTGAAGGGCGGTGAGGATCCCCGCTATCTCGCGCGCCGCGTCACCCGTATGGCGGTCGAGGACATCGGATTGGCCGATCCAAAGGCGCAGCGCGTTTGCCTCGACGCATGGGAAACCTACGAGCGGTTGGGAAGTCCGGAGGGTGACCTGGCGCTGGCCCAAGCGATCATTTATCTGGCGCTCGCGCCGAAATCCAACTCCGTGTATGTGGCGTTGGCGGGCGCTGCCGCGGCGGCGAAGTCGACGGGCAGTCGGACCCCTCCGAAGCACATCCTGAACGCGCCGACACGATTGATGAAGGATCAGGGGTATGGCGAAGGTTATTCTTACGACCATGACGAACGGGAAGCATTCAGCGGCCAGAACTATTTTCCCGACGGAATGGAACGTGGAGCCTACTATCGTCCGGTCGAAAGGGGATATGAAAGGGAACTGAGGAAACGCCTGGATTACTTCGCCAAACTGCGTGCCAGCCGGCGGGCTCAATGACACTTGGGTCGCCGCTAACGGGAGATTCCATTATGTGGCCCACACTCCTGCAGGTGGCGCTTGGCGGCGCGCTCGGCGCGGTCGGGCGTTATCTGGTCAGTGTTACCGCATTACGCTTGGGGGGGGGCGGTTTTCCTTGGGGAACGTTGACGGTCAACGTGACGGGCTCGTTCCTGATGGGCGTTCTGGTAGTGGCGCTTGGTCAGTTGAACGGGATGAAGCTTTCACCGTTTCTGATTACGGGGGTATTGGGAGGATTCACCACCTTCTCGGCGTTTTCCCTTGACGCGATGACGCTTTACGAGCGTGGACAGGCGGGTCTCGCCGCGGCGTATGTTCTGGCGTCGGTATCGCTGTCGCTTGTGGGAATCGTTTCGGGTCTCGCTGCCGCCAGGGCGCTGTCCGCATGACTGGCGTTCTTACGGTCACTGTCGGATACGACGAGACCGAACAGCGGCTTGACCGCTGGCTCCGGCGGCGGTTTCCACATGTTCCCCAGGCTTGGGTCGAGAGGCTTTGCCGAAAGGGTGAAATCAGGGTTGACGGGGGCAGGGTAAAACCGGCGACCCGCGTTGGCCCGGGCCAGGCCATACGGTTTCCGCCGCTTCCGGATGAAGGGTTTGTCACGGGCCGCGGAGGCGCTCGGGAGGGGTTGCTCGATTCCGACGTTCGCATGATCCGCGGCGCGGTGATCTACCGCGACGATGATATGCTCGCCATCAACAAACCCCCCGGACTCCCGACGCAGGGCGGCAGTCGGCAGGTTCGCCATGTGGACGGGCTGGCAGAAGCGCTGCGGTTCGGGAAAGGGGAGAAGCCCCGGTTAGTGCATCGTCTCGACAGGGATACGTCGGGTGTTCTGCTTCTTGCCCGGACGCGGCGGGCCGCGGCCGCTCTCGCCGCGGCCTTTCGAACCGGAGAGGTGCGGAAGATATACTGGTCCGCCGTCACGGGTGTGCCCGCTCCCTCGGTCGGTTCGGTGAATTACGGCTTGGTAAAGTCGCCGGGACGCGGAAAGGCGGGGCAAGGAGAGAGAATGCGTTGCATACCGGCCTCACAGGTCGGTTCGACCGATGGAGCGAAGCGCGCCGTGACGGATTATGCCGTGCTTGCGCGCCTTTCCCGACGGGTTGCGTGGGTCGCGATGGAGCCAGTGACAGGTCGCACCCATCAACTACGTGCCCATATGGCGGAACTGGGTCATCCGATCATCGGTGACGGAAAATACGGCGGTTCGGATCAAGCCGTCGGAAGCGGTGGAAGGGGACCGTACCTCGGAGGTGGATTCAGTCGCAAACTTCACCTTCATGCCCGAATGCTGCGATTCCCGCATCCGTTGAAACGGGATATGCTGACCCTGGTCGCGCCGCTTCCGGACCATATGCTCCGAACCTGGAATTTGCTGGACTGGCCTGTGCGGGATGTGCCTATCGATCCATTCCGCGCGGTATGACCGATTGGAAAGCCAACCGATTCTGGGATGTCGCGCGGACCGTCAATTCCGGGAATGGATTCACGATCCATCTTGACGGTCATCCCGTCCGCACGCCAGCCAAGGCACCCATGGTTCTTCCGACAGCGGCGATGGCGCAGGCGGTCGCGGAAGAGTGGAACGCTCAGGGTCAGGTCATTGACCCCGAAACCATGCCGGTGACAAAATCCGCCAACTCGGCGATTGACAATGTATCCCATCGGGTTTCCGAGGTCGCCGAGATGCTGGCGGCCTATGCGGACACGGATCTGACGTGCTACAGGGCGGTGGAGCCGGAAGGCCTGGTGAAACGACAGAACTCCGCCTGGGATCCGCTTCTTGGCTGGGTAAGTGAAAGGTTCGGAGTGCGTCTCTTTCCGGTTGAGGGCGTGATTCACCGCCCGCAGCCATTCGGGACATTGAAGGCACTGCGCGCTCCATTGGACGCGATGACCCCGTTCGAACTGACGGCAATGTACGATCTCGTGAGTATTTCCGGTTCGCTGGTAATTGGACTCGCCGTCAATGACGGTCATCGGTCTCCTGATTCATTGTGGATATCTTCGAGAATCGATGAGGATTGGCAGGTCGAGCGATGGGGTGAGGATGTGGAAGCGTCTCATGAAGCTTCACGTAAGCGCCTGGCGTTCCTGCAGGCCGCTATATTCCTTGCGTTGGCCCGTCGCTGACCGATTCGGAAGATGGCGGGGAATTCCGGATCGGTGGCGGTGGGCTGGTGGGCGGTTCGGTCCCTGATCGTCGCTCCGGCGACTATGCCCGGAAAGTCCTTCCGATTCCTTTCCACCCTGTCCGATGCCTGTAAGGGAGGTCGAGCGCGGTGGAACGTCTACGTTGAACTCGGGCGTCCTGCGGTGGCCCTGTCCGCCTTTCCCCGGCGTATCGTCCGGCCTCTGCCGACAGGATCAGGTGGCGATGCCCTTTGGGAACGGTGGCTTCCCGATCCGACCACCGGGATTGTCACCGCTATCTGGCTGACTCGCGGCATCATCACAATGCGCCGCCAAACGCCTGCTTCAAGCTCATCGGATGTTGTTTCTGACTGTGGAATCTGTAACGAAGCCTTGAAAAACTGGCGAGAGTCACATAAAATTGACCAATGGACAGAATTCGGCCTATTCCGGGTTGAAGTCCGTCCTGTTGAAGATTCCGCTTGGGGCAGGTCCTTCGGGTCGTTTCTGGGTGGAGATCGATAAACCAGAGAGAAGGAACGGAAATATGCGCAAATCGCTGATTTTGGGAGCTATCGCCGCGGCTGGTGTCGCCGCGGGTGCCGCCAGTGCGGCCACGATGGATGACGTAATGGCGCGTGGTAAGTTGAACTGCGGCACAAATACGGGTCTCGTGGGTTTTGCCGCGCCTGACGCGAATGGCAACTGGGATGGATTTGACGTCGGGCTTTGCCGGGCTGTCGCGGCTGCCGTTATCGGAGATCCGATGGCTGTGGAGTTCGTTTCGACCACCGGAAAGACACGTTTCACCGCCCTTGCCTCCGGCGAAATTGACCTGCTTGTCCGCAATACGACCTGGACGTTCTCGCGCGATGTGGACCTCAAGTTCACCTTTCTTGGCGTCAACTATTACGACGGTCAGGGCTTCATGGTTCCCAGAGGGCTCGGCGTAGCCTCCGCCAGGGATCTGGACGGCGCGACCGTCTGCATCCAGACGGGAACGACGACCGAGCTTAACCTGGCTGACTTCTTCCGCGTCAACAACATCAACTACGAGCCGGTTCCGATTGAAACGAATGCCGAA
This sequence comes from Rhodobacter sp., assembly GCA_026708635.1. Lineage (GTDB taxonomy): Bacteria > Pseudomonadota > Alphaproteobacteria > Rhodobacterales > Rhodobacteraceae > JAPOUP01. The sequence continues at coordinate 3,136 of JAPOUP010000204.1, read as the reverse complement.
GCGCGGCAGCAATACCTGGCTGGTGCGTGCGATGTATACACTACAGACGCTTCGGGACTGGCCGCGACACGCGCATCGTTTGACGCGCCGGACGATCACGTTATCCTGCCGGAAATCATATCCAAGGAGCCGCTTGGCCCGTTGGTCAGGCACGGCGACGACGTGTGGGCAGACATCGTACGTTGGACGCTAAATGCGCTCATCACGGCCGAGGAGCTCGGCGTGACCTCAGCCAACGTCAGTGAGATGGCATCCGCGGCGGGCAACAATCCCGAGATCAACCGACTTCTTGGCACGGAAGGCAATCTCGGCGAAATGCTCGGCCTTGATTCCGATTGGGCTGTTAAGGCCATCTCGGCGGTTGGCAACTACGGCGAACTGTTCGAGAGACATATTGGCGAAAACACTCCGATCGGCCTTGCGCGCGGCCTGAACGCGCAATGGACCGAAGGTGGGCTTCTTTACTCGCCTCCGTTCAGGTGATTTTGAGAGCCGGGGCTGGGCCTGCCCACGCCCCGGCGCCAAACCGATTGTGCCGTTCGACAGGCCGGGCTCCGGGGCCACGTCTGTTCGGTTCGGGCAGGAAGGCCATATGACGACGTTCACCGATCCTCCAAAGGAACCGACGTTTCGTCTGAGCATGCTGATTTACGATACAAGGTATCGTTCGCTGACGATACAGTGTGTCGCATTGATGGGGTTTATGCTTCTCGCGGCTTGGCTCATCAACAATACGATCGTCAATCTAGCGACTCTTGGCAAACCGGTTGACTTCGGTTTTTTCCGTGACCCGGCAAGCTACGACATCAACCAGAGGCTTCTGGAATACACGTCGCGCGATACCCATCTGAGGGCGTCGTTTCTGGGATTGCTCAACACCCTTCTGGTTGCGGTATTGGGGTGCGTCACCGCGACCGTGGTTGGGGTGGTGGTCGGAGTTTTGCGCCTGAGCCGCAATTGGCTGGTCGCCCGGATCATGGCCGTCTACGTCGAAATGTTCCGTAATGTGCCGGTGCTTCTGTGGATTGTCCTTGCGCTTGCGATTCTCATAGAAAGTCTCCCGAAACCGTCCGATTTCCGCGGGGAGGATCCGGCGGCCACCATGGCGCTGTTCGATTCAGTCGCTATAACCAACCGGGGCGTCTACATTCCCGAGCCTCTGTTTTCCCGAAGCCTCGGGGAGGTGTATCTACTTGGTGAGAGCAGTCTGCGGTTTGCCGTATCGCTGGACCTATTCCTGATTCTGGCCGTTCTTTCCGCGAGCATCCTTACCGTCCGCTGGAACCTGAGCCGCGCAAAGCGTGTCCAGGAGCTCACCGGTGAGCGGCCAGTAACATGGCACGTCACAACGGGTCTGCTTTTCGGTCCGACCGTTGCCGTCCTGGTGGCCCTGGGTTTCCACTTGGGCTACCCGGAACTCAAGGGTTTTAACTTCACGGGAGGCACGCATCTGAGGAATTCCCTGATCGCTCTGTGGCTTTCCCTGTCGCTCTATACAGCGGCTTTCATCGCGGAGATCGTTCGGGGCGGCATACTGGCGATATCCAAGGGTCAAACGGAGGCGGCGAGCGCGCTTGGACTGCGGTCCAACCGCATCATGTCGCTGGTGATTCTCCCGCAGGCGCTTCGGGTGATTATCCCACCACTGATCTCTCAGTTCCTGAACCTTACGAAGAACAGTTCCCTGGCGATCGCGGTTGGATACATGGATCTGACCGGCACTCTGGGTGGGATCACCCTAAACCAGACGGGTCGGGAACTGGAATGCGTGCTTCTTCTGATGCTTGTATACCTTGGGATCAGCCTGTGCATATCGGCGGTAATGAACTGGTACAACAGGACAGTGAAACTGGTGGAGCGATAGAATGAACGAAACGTCCTTCTTCCGCCGCGATATGCTGCCGGAACGGTCACCGCCGCCGACGTCGGTGGGGTTTCTGGGATGGTTGCGGGAGAATTTGTTCTCGAACTGGCAGAACGCGCTTCTGACCGCCGTTTCCATCGCGTTTATCTATTATGTTCTTGAGGGAGTGATTCCATGGATTCTCCAGTCGGTGTGGGTTGCCGACTCGCTCAGCGAATGCCGTGAGATCATTAAAGCCACCTGGGGCGATGCACATGGACATGCCTGCTGGGGGGTCATTAGGGAGAGATGGCTGCAGCTCCTGTTCGGTTTCTATCCGTCCGAGCAGTACTGGCGGCCGATCCTGGCATTCGTTCTTCTCCTGTTGGCGATAGCGCCGGTTCTGTTTCCCGAGGTTCCCAGACGGCTGTTTTATCTGACCGCCGTATATCCATTTCTTTTGCCGTGGCTGATGTGGGGCGGTACCGTCTGGGTATTTGTCGCGGTTGCCGCCGGGTTTGCGGTCGGCTGGGTGGCTTACCGAGCGCTTGAGGCGCGAATCGGATCGCTCGGCGCTTTCCTCAGCGCCATCGCTCTGTCGGTTTTCTGGTGGATTTACCTTACCGGCCCGGTCTCCAGCGCGTTTCAGGATCTGGTTCCCATAGCTCTCGAGTCGGTTGAGAGTCGGGTGTTCGGTGGATTCATGCTATCGATCCTGATCGGTGTTGTCGCGATAGGCTGCTCATTGCCATTGGGGATCTGCCTTGCGCTTGGCCGCCAGTCAGACCTGCTTGTGGTCAAGGGCCTCTGTGTGGGTTTTATTGAATTCATCCGTGGGGTGCCGTTGATCACATTGCTGTTCGTCGCTTCAACGCTGCTGAACATATTCATGCCCCCGGGCACGGATTTCGACATTATCCTTAGGGTTATGATAATGGTGACGCTGTTTGCGGCGGCGTATATGGCGGAGGTGATCCGGGGCGGGTTGGCGGCGCTGCCGAAAGGCCAGTACGAGGGGGCTGATTCGCTCGGCCTTGATTACTGGCAGAGCCAGCGGCTGATCATCATGCCGCAGGCACTGAAGATCTCGATTCCGGGGATCGTCTCGACGTTCATCGGCGTTTTCAAGGACACCACTCTGGTATCGATTATCGCGCTTCTGGATCCGATCGGTCTGACAAACGCGATCCGCGCCGATACGGCCTGGAATGGAATCTACTGGGAGCTATTCGCCTTCATCGCGCTCCTGTTCTTCATTTTCTGTTTCGGAATGTCGCGCTACTCCATGTACCT
>JAPOUP010000017.1 GCA_026708635.1 Rhodobacter sp. | reverse complement strand
GCATGACCTCTTCGACCCGCTGCTGCAGTCGATTACCTTTTACTGTTTCGTTGAGCAGCTGGCCCGGGGCCTGGGAGAGAATCCCGATGCCCCGTCGGGGCTGAGAAAGATCACGGAGACGGTTTGAGGCTGACGCGGTCATGGCCCGCACGGTCCATCTTGCGGGAGGTGAATCCGGGAGAGTCGCGCATTGGCGAGACTCCGCTTACCGCCTTGCCTCTAGCGGCATGAGGTAGGTATCGAAATGGCGGCAATCCGGGCTGCCTTTGGTGTGGGCGCCGCGTTGGGCGCACTCAAAAAGGATTGTCGCAGTTGCCCGTTTTCCCTGCTACTGCCGCTACGAGCATTGCGATCAATGCGGGTCAATCCGCATTGAGATCTTCCAGTGAAATATGGCAGCGAATGGCATGCCCGGTTGCAGGGCTTTGCCATGGCGGCGCGTCCGTGTCACAGATTGCGCCGAGTCTTCTGGGGCATCTGCGTTGGAACGGACATCCGCGCTCAGGAGGCGCGCGTTCGACGACATCATCGGCGGCGAGTGTCGGTTCGGCGTCAGGATCTGGTTCAAGGACCGCTCCGAGTAAGACCTTCGTATAGGGGTGCGACTCTCCGCCGAAGACCTGATGGGTTTGACCGATTTCGCATAGTCTTCCTTGATAGAGAACGGCCACCCGATCGGATAAGACCCGAACGACCGCGAGATCGTGGCTAACGAAAATGTAGGTCGTGCCTTGTGTTTTTTTCAGGTCGTTCAGCAGGTCCAGAATTGCGGCTTGCACCGAGACGTCAAGAGCCGAAGTCACTTCGTCACATAGCACGATTTCGGGGCCAGCGGCGAAGGCGCGCGCGATGGCGACGCGTTGCTTCTCGCCACCGGACAACTGGTTGGGCAACCGGTCCAGGTAGTGTGCGCCAAGGCGCACGCGTTCAAGGATTTCCGCGCTGCGGGCACGCAGCTTGTTCCCTGATAGGCCGAAATAGAGCTTCAGCGGCTGCTCAAGGATGTCTGAAACGGTGTGGCGCGGGTTGAGGCTGTCGTCTGGGTTCTGAAAGATCAGTTGGATCTGCCGCAACTGGCTGGGGTGGCGTTGTTCGACCGTGTGCGGCAGGGGCTGGTCGCCCGCGGTGACGGCACCTCCGGCGGGCGGCAGAAGTCCGGCGATGGCCTTAAGGATCGTCGACTTGCCTGAGCCGCTTTCTCCGACAAGTCCAAGCGTTTCGCCTTTGCCGACGGAGATCGAGATGTCGTCGACCGTTGGCGGAACGTTGGTGCCTCGCCCCAGCATCTGCTCCAACAGCCGTGGCTTAGCATAGCTGATCGACAGACCATCAAGATCCAGCATCGTATCGTCGCCTGAATACCGTACCGGCGCGGCCCCTGTGGTCCGTCCTTTCTGGCGCTTTGCTTCCTCTGCCAAAAAACAGCGAACAGTCCCGCCAATTTCGGACGGCGCGAGCTGAGGACGGACGGAACGGCACCGATCCTGGACAATGGCGCAGCGGTCGGCAAAGGCGCAGCCTGCGCCCGCATCGCCCGGCGCGGGCGGTCGGCCGTCAAGGGCAATCGGAAGCGCGGCGCAATCCAATTTGGGGATCGAGGCAAGAAGGCCTTGGGCGTAGGGGTGCGTCGGGGACTTCAAGACGTGCCGAGTGGATCCTTCCAGCACGATCTCTCCCGCATACATGACTACCACGCGGGTGCAGACGCGTGCGATTGCGCCGAGGTCATGACTGACATAGACCATGGCCATGCCGCGTTCGGCGGCGATGTCGCGGAGAAGCTCAAGGATATGCGCCTGCGTTGTCACGTCGAGGCCGGTGGTGGGTTCGTCGAGCAGAAGCGCTTTGGGTTCGCCGGCGAGTGCCATGGCGATGGCGACGCGCTGTTGCTGGCCGCCACTCAATTCATGGGGGAAGCGCGTGACGATGGCCTTGGGGTCTGGCAAGCGTACGTGCCCTAGGAGTTCAATGGCCTTTGTGGCGTGATGGTCTGCGGGAAGCGCTGAATGCAGCCGCAGTGCCTCGTGAAGTTGTGCGCCGATGCGCATTGTCGGGGTCAGGGATTGTCCCGAGTTTTGCGGAATTAGCGCCAGTTGCCCGCCACGGATGCGTTCCAGTTCTTGGCGGGACTGGGCGAATATGTCGGTGCCGTTGAACGTGGCGCTTCCGTTCAAGAGCCGCAATCCACGCTTCAGATACCCCATGGCCGCCAAGGCCAGCGTTGACTTCCCCGATCCGCTTTCGCCGACAAGGCCCACGCATTCGCCAGAGTCAACAGCCAGGTCGATGTTACGCAGAACCTCGCGGGTTCGGCCATCGCGTCCGACAAAACCCACCGAGATGTCGCGGATGTCGATCAGAGTGCTCATACCGGCGCTTTCTGGGCGCGGTCGATGCCAAGGGCCTTGGCGAGAGCGTCTGCCGTCAGGTTGATGCCGATAATCAGTGACGACAGCGCGATGACCGGCCCAAGAACGCCCCAGGGCGCGAAAGACATGAAGCCGCGTGCGTCGGCGATCATTAAGCCCCAGTCGGGTTTGGGTGGCGAGACACCAAAGCCGAGGAATGACAGGGATGAGAAAGCCAATAGCATCCATGACCACCGCATCGCGCCTTCGACCATTAGCGTGTCCAGGACGTTGGGCAACAGTTCGCGACTAATGACCGTGATGCGCCCGTGCCCCCGTGCGCGCGCTGCCGAAATGAAGTCGCGCGCCACCACGTCATGGGTGGCGGCGCGGGCAATGCGGATTACGGGGATGCCGTAGAAGAAGGCGAGCGTGGGGATCAGCACCTCGATACCGGTGCCGAAGGTCACGATCAGGACCAGCATCTTGAGGATCCATGGCAGCGACAGAAAGGCATCAACCACGCGCATGAAAACTTCGTCCAGACGTCCGCCGACCAAGCCGAAAAAAATGCCCAAGAGGCCGCCCCAAATGACTGCTATGGGTGTCGCGATGCCGGTGACCAGAAGGGCCTCGCGCCCGCCCAGCAGTACGCGCGTCAGAACGTCTCGACCCAAGTGATCGGTGCCGAGCCAGTGCGCGCCGCTCGGGCCCTTCAGCATCAAGAGGCTGTCCATCGCCTTGTAGTCATAGGGAACGATCCAGGGGCTGATGATTGCAAGGATCAGGTGGCACGCAACCAGCGTCAACCCGATGGTGCCGGAGGGCCGGGCCATCACGTCACGCAAGACGCCCAAGGAGCGCTGCAGGCGCGTATTCTCGGCGGGAGTTGTTGCGATCTTGGTCATGAGCCCCTTAAAGCGTGGGTGCGCAGACGCGGGTTCAGAACCATGGTCATCAGATCGGCGGTCAGGTTCACGCCGACATAGACGGTCGCAACGATCAGGGCGATGGCTTGCACCACCGGTAGGTCGCGGTCCGAAATCGCGTCGATCATCATGCGTCCAAGACCCGGGTAGTTGAACACCACCTCGATCACCACGACGCCGCCTAGAAGCCAGGCGATGGTCAGCGCCACCACGTTAATCGCTGGCAAAAGGGCGTTTGGCAGCGCATGGCGAAACACGATATGCCAGTAGGGGACGCCTTTCAGAATGGCCATCTGGATGTAGTCACCCGCCATGACTTCGATCACGCTGGAACGCACCATGCGCAGGATGTGTGCCGTCATCACCATGCCCAACACGATCACCGGCAAGACGATTTCGGGAAAGAATTCGGAGACGGGTGAGCCCGCCGAGGTCAGCACGATTCCCGGCAGCCATCCAAGCCAGACGGAAAAGACAAGGATCAGCACTGTGGCGGAGACGAATTCGGGGATGGTCATGGCAAAGACGGCGGTGGTCGAGAAGACCAGGTCGACAGGTTTGTCGCGCTGAAGGCCGGTAACCACCCCAAGGAAAATTGCCATTGGGACCCCTGCGGTCAAGGCACAGAGCGCCAACAATAAAGAGTTCCGCAGCCGGTTGCCGACCAATTCCGAGATGCTTTTCTGCCCGTTGGCGGAAACTCCGAGATCGCCGCGCAGTGCGCCCGAGGCCCAGTCGAAATACCGTTCTGCCGCGGATCGGTTCAACCCCTGCGTTTCGCGGCAATTTTCCAACAATTTTCCCTGAGCCTCGCGCTCCAGGAAAGCCGTGCAGGCATCACCGGGAAGGACTTCGACGCCGGCGAAGATGATGACCGAGACGATCCAGACCGTGATTGCGCCGAGGAAGAGCCGGCGCATCAACATTCGCAACACGAAACAGCTCTAGTTTGCAGGATTTCCGCGCGGCCGGGGCACGTGGCATACCCCGGCCAGATTCATGCGCCGGTCATTCGGCAACGGTGATCTTGTACCAGCGCACCGCGTCGTTCTTGACTTCATCAAGGTTGCTTATCCGCGATGAGACCCCGACCAAGCGCGTGACGTGATACGGGATCAGCGTGCCCGCATTCTCCCATAGGTACTCTTGCGCGGCCACGTAGAGCGCTTTGCGCTTCTCGAAGTCCAATTCGCGTCGGGCGTCGGCAAGCATTGCGTCGAAGGTTTCGTCCTTGAAGTAGCTTTCGTTCCACTTGGCGGACGAGAGGTAGATTTCGTGAAGGGCCTGATCTGCCGGGCGTTCGTTCCAGCGCGTGGCGGCGACGTCCTTCTTCATCCACACCTCGGACCAGAAGCCATCTGACGGTGCCTGCACGACGTTGACCTTGATGCCTGCCGCTGCCGCCTGTTCCTGATAGGCGACCGCCAGCGTCGGCCAGGTCGGTTCCAGGGTGGCTACGTGAACGTCCACTTCGATCCCGTCGGGAAAGCCCGCCTCGGCCAGCAGCGACCTGGCCATCTCGATGTCCTGCGGGCACTCGATGTCGGCGCGGTACTGGTCGTTCGGTTCGACCGGCGTGTCACAGGCCACCACGCCATTACCGCCAAGGATGAGGTCCACAAGCTCTTGCCGATCGGCCGCTAGACGCACGGCTTTGCGGACCCGCAGATCACTGAAGGGCTCGACATCGGTGCGGAACACCAGACCGCGCCAGTTGCCAGTCGGAATCTCCTGCAGCATGAAGTCGCTTGACCCGGACAGCATCGGCGCCTGCTGCGCCGTTATCCCGCGCTCCATGTCAATCTGTCCGCCAAGCAGCGCCTGCAAACGGGCTTGGCCGTCAGGGATGCCAATGACCTCCATGCGCGCGACGCCGGGAGCGCCCTCCCAGTAGCCCATGTTGGCCACAAGAACTGTGGTGCCCTCGGCATCGAAGCTTTCAACCTTGAAGGGGCCAGTGCCGATGCCCGTGGTGGCGATGCTGTCACCCGAACCCTCGGGGATCATACGCAACCGATAGTCCATCAACTGCAACGGCATATCGGCAAAGGGCGTATCCAGGGTGATCCGGACGTTCATGTCGTCCAGAGCTTCGACGGACGTGATCATCTTGACAGCCGAACGCGCAGGGCTGTCGCTTTCGGGATCGAGCACGCGGTTAAGAGAGTAGACCACGTCAGCTGCATCAAAGTCCGAGCCGTCGTGGAAGCTCACGCCTTCGCGCAGCTGGAAAGTCCAGACCGTGGCGTTTTCATTGGCTTCCCAGCTCGTCGCGAGATCGGCTTCGGGCTTTCCGTCAAGACCGGGACGCACTAGCCGGTTCATGATCTTCTCGGTGATCTGGAACACGCGACCCTTGGATATCGGATCAAGGCTCGAAGCGGTGCCAAATCCATATTCGTGGGCCTGTCGAAACGTACCTGTGGGCTCCGCCAGCGCTGCCGGGCTGGCAAACGCAATGGCAAATGCGGCTAGGCTTAAGGTCTCTTTCATTCGGACTTCCTCCCCGGGGTGCAGTTGTGTTCGATTTCCAGCGAGCTGACGCTACAAAAGGTTCGGTTGCGGGGCAACTTTGGACAAGCGACAATTGATGGACCGAAGAAATATTGATCCATAGAGGAGATTCGAGTTTCCGGGCACACGAGTGTTT
>JAPOUP010000337.1 GCA_026708635.1 Rhodobacter sp. | reverse complement strand
GGTGGCCGGTTTTGGCCGGTTTGCCGCCAGCGGTGGCCGTCCGGACGCCGAAACGGCTTCTTTCGGGCCCGAAAGGCGATTCGTTTTCCGGATTCCCGGGCCGGGGTGGCGGTTCGCTGTCAAGAAAAACTAGCGTGGGATGACCCTGATCCCTTCAGGGGCGAAGCGCTCTTGCGGCCTCAGGTGCGAAGTATGTCAGAATTCCGTCGCAACCCGCGCGCCTGAAGGCCAGAAGACTTTCCATCATCGCCTTGTGGCCATCGATCCAACCGTTGAGGCCCGCCTGTTTGAGCATCGCGTACTCGCCGCTCACCTGATAGGCGAACGTCGGCACCCCGAAGGTGTCCTTAACCCTTCGCACGATATCAAGATAGGGAAGGCCGGGCTTGACCATTACCATGTCGGCGCCTTCGGCAAGGTCGCGTGCGACGAGCCGCAGGGCTTCATCGGAGTTTCCCGGATCCATCTGATAGGTGTTTTTGTCCCCTATGAGAGCTCCGCCCGCGCCGACGGCGTCCCTGAACGGACCGTAGAACGCGCTCGAATACTTTGCCGCGTAGCTCAGGATCGCGACGTTGGCGTACCCGGCGGATTCCAGCGCCGATCTAATCGCGCCTATCCGCCCGTCCATCATGTCGGAGGGTCCCAGAATGTCCGAACCCGCCTCGGCCTGCGACAGCGCCATCCGCACGAGCGCCTCGACGGTCTCGTCATTCAGGACCAGACCGTCGCGGACAATGCCGTCATGCCCATGCGTGTTATAGGGATCCAGCGCTATATCCGTCATCACCGCGATTTCGGGAACAGCTTTCTTGATCGCCCTTGCCGCACGGTTGGAGAGGTTATCCGGATTCCAGGCCTCCTCGCAGAGTTCGGATTTCAGGTTAGGATCGGTGTAGGGAAAAACGCAGACCGCGGAAATTCCGAGTTCCGCGGCTGTTTCGGCGGCCGCCACCGCGCGATCGACCGTCAACCTGCTGACGCCCGGCATGGAAGGCACCGGGGTTTCCGAATTGATTCCGTCCATCACGAACAACGGCCAAATCAGGTCATCAACGCTCAGAGTCGATTCCCGTGCGAGCGCGCGAAGAGACGGCGAACCGCGCATTCGGCGGAACCGCGCGGTGGGATATGGGGCAGGTTGGTATGGTTGCATGACGTTGATCCCGTCGATCCTTCGGTAGACTTATGTTACCGCAGGTAAAGGTTCGTTTCCACCGCTTAGGACGACGCCCGACGATTTCCGGCCGGCCTCCCGTCAACCGGCGGCCGTTCCGGGCGGGGCGTCGTCCCGCGCCCGGAATGGACGGTCCTGACACGGCCCCCGAGGCCGGAGAGGCCCGTGGTATGGGCGGCGCCGACGGTGCGGCCGGGTATGACGGGCCATCCCGGGACCACTTGGCAACGGTCCCGAAAAATCCAGGGAGGGGCTTGCGGATGCGGGACGTGGCGTTACTTCGGCATTCGGCTCTTCAATGACATCGACCTCGCCTGATCTCGGTCTCCCGATATCGAATCCGGTGGCCGGGACTGTAACGCTCTGGTAGTTGTTCGCTCCCGATTTAGCCATGATTGAAGACAACGCAATTCAGTAGGGAGGCAGGACTCTGTTGGAATGGCGTGAAACCGTATCCGCTCTCATCGACACCCGCTCGTTCTCGAGTCTCTGGTTCTGGATCGCGGTGCTCGCGGTCTGGTTCACCATGGGAAAGAGGGTGCTCGGAGTTCCCGTCGGAATCATGCGGCGCGCCGCCCGAAATGACGGCCAGGCGCAGAAGGATCTGGAGGATCTGGTTCGTATCCGCGCCCGTTACCTTCATCAAACGGGCCGCCGGTCGGGAACCTGGATCGTCGCGGTATTTTGTGCGGTATTGAGCGGTCTGGGCTTGACCGGTTTCCTTTACGGGGTGGAAATCGCGCAGGCCCTGTTCCTGCTGGTTTTTCCGACCGCGTCTTGGTGTATCCTCGAACTGGTGACCGCCGCCCGGATCGATTCCGAGGCACCGACCGGCGAGCCTCTCAGAGAGCATATGTGGCGTCAGAGAAACCGTGTCCAGCTGGTTGGCCTGCTCTCGGCGCTGGTTAGCGTCGCGGTCGGCCTGAGGACGATCCTCGCCACAGCGGTTATCGGCGGTTGACTCGCCTGCATGGCGCTTTAGGTGAGGCTGCCCATGCCCAGGCCTGACCATATAACCGTAGGCGGCGCGCCGGAAGGTTTCGACGCTAAGCTGCTGATCGACGAACTCTCCCGGTCAGGCTCCGCCGTGATCCATGTCTGCCGTGATGACCGACGTCTGGAGGCGATGCGGTCGGCTCTGCGGTTCTTCGCGCCCGATGTTTCAGTTCTGGCATTTCCCGGATGGGACTGCCTTCCCTACGACCGTATCTCACCCAACGCCGGCGTTTCGGCGGCGCGCATGGCGACGCTGGCCGCGCTGGCGAGGGAAATCCCGGAGACGTTCGTACTTCTGACGACACTCAACGCCGCGTCTCAAAAGGTGCCGGAACCCGAACTGCTTCGCGAGTCGACTTTTTCCGCGGCGGTAGGCCACCGGGTGGATGAGCGGGCGCTGCGGGACTTTCTCCCGCGCATGGGGTTCGCGAGAGCTCCCACGGTGACCGAACCCGGCGATTATGCCATAAGGGGCGGGATCGTCGACATCTTTCCGCCGGGCAGGAATGAACCCGTTCGGCTCGATTTTTTCGGCGATGTACTCGATCAGGCCCGGCGCTTCGATCCGGCAAGCCAGCGCACGACGGAGAAACTTTCCGCCGTGGAACTGGCACCCGTTTCGGAAGTGATCCTCGATGACAGGGCGATCACCCTGTTTCGCCAGAATTACCGAATCGAATTCGGGGCCGCCAGCGCGGCCGATCCCCTCTACGAAGCGGTCAGCGAGCGCCGCAAGTACGCCGGACTCGAACACTGGCTGCCGTTCTTCCACGAGCGGTTGGTGTCGTTGTTCGCCTATCTGCCTGGTGCAACCGTCTGTCTTGATGATCAGGTAACGCCGGCGCGCCTTGCCCGGTGGGACGGAATTCTCGAGCAATATGCCACGCGCACGCAGACTCTGGAGAGCGGGAAACGATTCGATACGGTCTACAAGCCTTGCCCGCCGGACAGGCTCTATCTTGACGATAGCTGCTGGACGGCGGCTCTGGAGGAACGGCGCGTCGTTCAGTTCAGTCGGCTGCCACTGCCGACCGGTCCCGGGGTTATCGATGCCGGAGGCCGGATCGGGCGTGAGTTCGCCCCGGAGCGGTCCGCGTCCAGCGGTGATCTCTTTCAGGCCGTCGCGGACCACATATCGGCGGGTCTCGCCAAGGGCGACGTGGTGCTGGCGGCCAATTCGGAGGGAGCGGCCGAGCGGCTGGGACATTTATTGGAGGAACGGGAGCTCGACACTACCGCCCACGTCATCCAGCGGCATTCGGACCTGAACGGTCAGGGCGTCTGCGCGACGGCTGTCTGGCCTCTGGAATCGGGATTCGAGATTCCCGGTCTCACCGTAATCGCCGAACAGGACATTCTCGGCGATCGCCTGATCCGGGCGCCGAAAACGAAGCGCCGGGCCGAAAATTTCCTCACGGAGGCACGGTCACTCACCCCGGGAGAACTGGTTGTCCATGTGGAGCACGGTATAGGTCGCTTTACCGGGCTCGGTATCGTCGATGTGCTGGGAGCGGCGCATGAATGCCTTGTCCTCGAGTATGCGGGCGGTACCAGGCTTTACCTTCCGGTCGAGAACATAGAGCTACTCAGTCGCTACGGTCGGGAAGAGGGAGGGTCCCTGGATCGTCTCGGCGCCGCGGCCTGGCAGGCAAGAAAGGCGCGGCTGAAGAGCAGAATCGGTGATCTTGCCGAGAAACTCCTCCGGATCGCCGCCGAGAGACACCTTCGGGATGCCCCCGTTCTGGAACCCCCCGAGGGAATCTGGGACGCGTTCAACGCGAGGTTTCCCTACGTTGAGACGGAAGACCAGCTGCGAGCCGTTGACGACGTGCTGCGGGACTTAGCGTCGGGAAAGCCCATGGACCGGCTCATCTGCGGTGATGTCGGCTTCGGCAAGACCGAGGTGGCGCTGCGGGCGGCGTTCGTCGCCGCGATGTCCGGGCGGCAGGTCGCCGTCATCGTACCGACAACGCTGCTCGCGAGACAGCATTTCCAGACATTCTCCGAACGCTTTCGGGGGTTTCCCGTCAGGATCCGGCATCTATCGCGCTTCGTCTCCACCGACGAGGCGGATAGCGTGCGCGCCGGGCTTCGGGATGGTGGTGTCGATGTCGTCATCGGAACCCATGCGCTTTTGTCCAAGTCCGTGAGATTCCGCGCGCTGGGACTGCTGGTCATCGACGAGGAGCAGAGGTTCGGGGTCACTCACAAGGAGCGGCTGAAGGAACTGGGTTCGGATATCCATGTACTCACGCTTACGGCCACGCCGATCCCCCGCACGTTGCAGCTCTCCCTGACGGGTGTCCGCGATCTATCACTCATCGGCACACCGCCCGTCGATCGCCTGTCCATACGTACCTATGTCAGCGAATTCGATGCGGTGACGATTCGCGAGGCGCTGCTCCGGGAACGCTACAGGGGCGGACAGTCCTTCTACATAGTTCCACGCATCAGCGATATCCGGCGCATCGAGGAGTTTCTCTCCGACCGGATTCCGGAGGTGAGTTTCGTAAGCGCGCATAGTGAAATGCCGTCGCGGCGGCTTGATGACACGATGAACGCTTTCTATGATGGAAAATACGATGTACTCGTGTCGACTACAATCGTTGAGTCCGGCCTCGATATTCCGACGGCGAACACTGTCGTGGTTGATAGGGTGGACCGTTTTGGACTTGCGCAGATCTACCAGATCCGAGGTCGGGTCGGCAGGTCGAAGACGCGGGCTTACGCATATCTGACCACCCGGCCAGGTCGGGGGCTGACACAGGACGCCGAGCGTCGGCTACGGGTGCTTAGTTCGCTCGATTCGCTTGGAGCCGGTTTTTCCCTGGCGAGCAGGGATCTCGATATCCGCGGGGCGGGAAACCTCCTGGGCGGCGAGCAGTCAGGCCATATCCATGAGGTGGGTTACGAACTATACCAATCAATGCTCGAGGAGGCGATAGCGCGTATCAGGTCCGGCGAAGCCGAAGGGCTTCCGGAAAGCGACGGGGAGTGGTCACCGGAGATCAATCTTGGCGTTCCGGTTTTGATTCCGGAGAGTTACGTGCCTGATCTGGGCGTCCGGCTCGGGCTCTACCGGCGTCTTTCGGGGCTGGGTTCGAAGGTTGAGGTCGAAGGATTCGCGGCGGAACTGATAGACCGCTTCGGCAAGCTTCCGAGAGAGGTCAATATGCTTCTCTGGATCGTTCGCATAAAATATATGTGCAGGCGCGCCGGTATAGCGCGGATGGATGCCGGCCCGATGGGCGTGACGATCCGGTTCCACAAAGATCAATTCGCAAACCCGGCGGGACTGGCGGCCTTCCTGCAGTCCCGGGGCGGACAAGCGACGTTTCGTGACACGAAAGTCGCGCTGCGATGTGACTGGAAAAAAACCACGGACCGGATTAGGGGAGCTTTCGCGACAGCCCGGGAGCTGGCGGGACTCGCGCGGGACATCCGATCAGTTCGGGGAATCCGCGATGACCAGCGTCAGGGCGAGGGCGCACGTGGCGCAGAGGAAGATGCCGACGGCGAGCGGCAGAGGGGTGCCGTCGAACCCAGAGCCGACCACGATGGCGATAGGTACGGCGACGACGGTGGCGAGTGAGCCGATGACGGACGCGCCGAGTCCGGCGAGATCTCCAAGCGGTTCCATGCCAAGGGCGTTGAGGTTTCCGATGGTAAGTCCGGCGACGAAGAAAACCGAGGTCATGCAGACGACGAAGGCGGGAAAGTAAGCCTCGCCGAGACCTTCGGTATAGATGCCCAGCGAGAGGATTCCCGCGATTGCCAGTTCGGCGAGAAGCGCGTAGCTGATCACCCGGCGCATGCCGAGCCGCGTGATGATTCGGG
>JAPOUP010000198.1 GCA_026708635.1 Rhodobacter sp. | reverse complement strand
CCGGAAAGACCCTCAGGGAGTGAGGCGTCGAACTCGCGCGGTCCGCTCGATAGCGGCGGCCGCGAGGCCATCAATGGAGAGTTCGAAACGGATCTCACGGAGGAAAACCAGCTCGTCCTGCTCCAGGTGCCCATCCGCCGCCGCGACCTCGCAGGCAAGGGCATACGCCGTCTCATACATCCGCTCGGGAAGGGCGGACCGGATAAGGCCGAAAAACACGTCAAGCCCATCCGTCTGCTCAAACAGGTCAAGCACCATCCCCGACACATACCGGAAACGGTTCTTGTCGTATTCGGAAAACGCGGGGAGACCATCGACCAACGCCTCGATGCAGACAAGTTGGGAGGTCTCGATTTTCCTGTTACTGGCCGACGTGGCGATCATGACGGCGACCAGCGCGTCCTGGGCGGACAGTGAGGGAGGCGTGCTTGACAAGGCGATGATCCTGTTTGGCGTCAGTTGCTCTATTGCGGTACCGAATATTGACGTGAACGCGCTCCGGCAATAGTCAGGCGAAGATACCCCTACATGGTTAGCAGGCCTGTCATCAAGGGAGCACAACATGAGCAACCTGCGTAAGGCGGCGATGGGTTCCAGGGCGTGGCCCTTCGAGGAAGCGCGTCGCCTGCTTGGCCGCTATGAAACGACACCGCCCGAAAAGGGCTACATCCTGTTCGAGACCGGCTACGGCCCCAGCGGCCTGCCGCATATCGGCACGTTCGGGGAGGTGCAGCGCACCACCATGGTGCGGCGCGCGTTCGAGACGATCTCGGACATCCCCACAAAACTCATCTGTTTCGCTGATGACATGGACGGGCTGCGCAAGGTTCCCGACAATGTGCCCAACCGCGAGCGAATGGAGGAGGATCTCCATCTGCCCCTGTCGAGGGTGCGGGATCCTTTCGGAACGCACGACAGTTTCGGTGCGCACAACAACGCCCGCCTGAACGCGTTCCTGGATTCGTTCGGGTTTGAGTATGAATTCGCCTCTTCGACGG
This sequence comes from Rhodobacter sp., assembly GCA_026708635.1. Classification (GTDB taxonomy): domain Bacteria; phylum Pseudomonadota; class Alphaproteobacteria; order Rhodobacterales; family Rhodobacteraceae; genus JAPOUP01. Next base: position 5,016 of record JAPOUP010000198.1, on the reverse strand, counting down.
AATACTACACTTCGGGCCGTTTCGACAGGATGCTGCTCACCGCTCTGGAACGTTTCGACGATCTCATGGAAATCATGCTGCCCACCTTGGGGGCGGAACGACGCGCCACCTACTCACCCTTCCTGCCGGTGTCGCCCAAATCCGGTCGGGTGCTTCAGGTGCCTACGATCGAGAGAAACGTCGGCAAAGGCACGATAGTTTACGAGGAACCGGACGGCGAGAGGATCGAGGTGCCCGTGACCGGCGGCAATGTGAAAATGCAGTGGAAGCCGGACTGGGCGCTGCGGTGGGCCGCACTGGGCGTCGACTACGAGATGTCGGGCAAGGATCTGATCGACTCCGTCAGGCAGGCGAGCCGAATCTGCCGGACTCTCGGAAGACGTCCACCCGAATCGCTGACGTACGAGCTCTTCCTCGATGATCAGGGCCACAAGATTTCCAAATCGAAAGGCAACGGCCTTTCGATGGAGGAATGGCTGGCGTACGCGTCTCCCGAAAGCCTCGGATACTTCATGTATCTCAAGCCGAAGACGGCTAAACGGCTGCACTTTGACGTAATTCCGAAGGCGGTGGATGAATACCACGCGCAACTCCGCGCCTACCCCGAGCAGGACCTCGAGCGGCGGTTAACGAATCCGGTACGTCATGTCCATGGGGCAGAGGTACCTGAATCCAGTATGGTCATCCCGTTCGCCATGCTGCTGAACCTCGCGTCGGTGAGCCACGCGGAGAGCCGTGACACTCTATGGGGCTTCATACACCGCTACTCTCCGGACGTCTCGCCGGAAACGCATCCCGATCTGGAGCGGGCGGTGGAGTTCGCCGTCCGGTATTTCAATGACCTCGTCAAACCGGCGAGGACATTCCGGAGCGCGAACGCCAGGGAACGCGCGGCACTCGAGGATCTGCGCGACCGGCTGCGCGGCTGGGATGGCGGGGCGGAACCCGAGGAGCTCCAGTCGATGGTTTTCGCGGTCGGCAAGGCACATGGGTTCGAACCACTGCGGGAATGGTTCATGGCGCTTTACGAGGTGCTGCTCGGAGCGTCCCAAGGACCCAGGTTCGGCGGGTTCGTTGCACTCTACGGAACCGGGGAGACCGCTGACCTCATCGATGGCGCGCTTTCACGGCCCGGATCGGAGGCAAACGCGGGGGCACCCGACCGGAGTCCGGATCAGGAGTTCGGGTTATAATCCCCTGAGGAACAGCACTTAGGGCATCATCAACCTACCGACCGGCACGGACTCCGCCCGGGTCTTCAGATCGACCCACCGAACGAATTCAGCCGATGGTGCGGCGGATGCTCTCGGTGGAAACCCAGATAGCGTCGAGGCCCGTTCCACTTGGTCAGGTCTATCGAATTTCCGAAGCTTTCGCGGAGTACTGGACGGTCGGCCGCGCACTCGAATCAACGGACGCATCCGCATAAAGAACCCCGTGGGCCCGTTCACGCAACGGAGCGAAGCGCCAGCGCTCCGGGCCCCGGACCGAACGGTCCCGGTTCACGAAGATGACGTGTATCCATTGGTCGTCTCCCTGCCGGATTGACCGGCGACCCGCTCGACCGGCTTGCGGTCAGCGCTACATGGCTAGGGCGACGGGGCACTCAAAGACATTCCTCACCGCACTTTTCGGCATCGTACCCGTTCACGCGGAAACCCGACCGGCGGACCCGGCGGACACACCATTGAGCGGGCCGGAGATACCGCTGGGATGGAATCCCGATTCAGACACCCCAGGCGGCGCGGCGAACCTCCGATCGCCATGCCGTTTTCCCTGCCAGCGCTCTACTCCGTTGGTAAGGCCGTTCGGTCACCCATACAGGTAATCAACATGGCTCTGGCCGGGCCAAACAACTCTCGTAGGTGTTCGAGATCCCTCGCCTCACGCTTGAGGTACGTGAGCATACCCTTCAGGAACGTCGAAAGCTTCTCGGGATCGATACCGCGCTCGGCCAGCCGATGCTCGTATGGGGCAAGGACGATGCGGATCGCGGCCTTGTATGTTTCGACGATCCGGGCCTTCCGGTCATCGGACAGATTTGCGCCGACCTCAAGAATTTCATCGAGATGCGGAAGTGTCTGCATTCCCTCAAATGGTATGGCCGCCAGATGCCTGAACATGACGTCCAGCCGCTCCGCCGGGTCGATGGCCGCGGCGCAGTCGCGTTCCACATCATCCCTGGACTTACCCGCGTAATGCAGCAGAGCGGCAAAGATCAGATCCTCTTTGCTGTCGAACGCGTTATAGACGGTCTGCCGCGCGACACCGGAGGCGGACGCGATTTCCGTCATCGAGGTCTTGCCGACTCCGTAATGCGCGAAAAGCCGGAATGCGGCCTCGATGATATTCATGTCTCTGTCATTCATATCATTAAGATATATTAAATCAGTCTTTTTGTCAAATAAATTTGACAAATAGCTCATAAGGGTCTAAATGTAAGCTCAAGCCAAGCCAAACCCTTTTGACTGGCGTTAGATGAAACCCAATTGGGAGATTGCCGCCCATGCCTACCAGCTTGAATATCAATGGCCAGATGCGCACGGTCAACGCTCCGGAGGGAACACCGCTCCTCTGGGTGATTCGCGACGAGCTCGAACTTACGGGCACGAAGTTCGGTTGCGGCGTCGCGTCCTGTGGCGCCTGCACGGTTCACGTCGACGGCGAGCCGACACGCTCCTGCCAGACTTACATCGAAGACGTCGAGGGCGCTGAGATCGTCACGATCGAAGGCGTCAATTCAGATGTCGCAAGCGCCGTACACCAGGCGTGGAACGAACTGAACGTCGTACAGTGCGGTTATTGCCAGTCCGGCCAGATCATGTCAGCCATCGGACTTCTGTCCGGGAACCGGACACCTACCGTAGATGAAATCGAAAGTTACATGTGGGGCAATGCATGCCGCTGCGCCACCTACCAACGCATCCGCGCCGCCGTTGAGCGCGCGTCGGAAATCCTGGAGGCCTGATCCATGACCAAGCATCTATCACGACGCAACTTCCTGAAATCGGCGTCGGCCATGGCGGGCGCGGCACTGACGGTTGGCTTCGACGCCACCAAGGCGCTGGCGGCTTCAGGGACCGGTACCGGGTTCACGCCTTTCATACGCATCACACCCGACGGCAGGGTCACCGCCCTGATCAAGCATTTTGAATGCGGTCAGGGCACCGCCACGGGTCTTGCGACCCTCATAGCGGAGGAGCTGGGCCTGCCGCTCGATCAAGTCGAGACGGAATTCGCGCCCGCTGATGCCGGGAAGTACGCGAATCTCCTGTTTGGCATCCAGGGAACCGGTGGTTCCACCGCCATGGCGAATTCCTACATGCAATACCGAACCGCCGGCGCGGCCGCGCGCGAGATGCTCGTCGGTGCCGCCGCGGAAGCGTGGGGTGTTCCGGAAGCGGACGTGATCCTGGCCGACGGACGTCTGAGCGCGGGCGGAAACACGGCAGCGATCGGAGACTTCGTGGCGGCCGCATCGGCACGTGACGTCCCGAGCGAACCACGCCTGAAGGATCCCTCCGAGTTCACGGTGATCGGCAATCCGAGCACGCGGCGACGCGACAACGGCCCCAAGACCAATGGCACAGCACTGTATGCAATGGACCTGCATCTCGAGAACCAGCTTGTGGCGGTTCTTCTCCGCAGTCCGCGGTTTGGTGGAACGCTGGTGTCTTTCGATGACAGCGCCGCCGGAGATGTTCCCGGCTTCGTGCGTGCCGTTGCGCTACCGACGGGCGCAGGTGTTATCGTTTACGGACAGGACACGTGGGCGGCGCTTCAGGCCCGCGATGCCCTTACCGCCGAATGGGACTTCTCCCAGGCCGACAGTCGCAGTTCCGATCAGATCAAGGCGGATCTTCTGGCTGCCGTAAACACGGATGCCGAGTTCGATGCAAAGGGAACGGTGACGGAAACGAACGATTCACTCGATGCCGCCGAGCGGATCATCGAGCGGGACTTCTTTTTCCCCTACCTGGCCCATGCGACCATGGAACCGCTCACCTGTACCATCGCGCCCACCGAGACCGGCGTTATGCTTTACGACGGGTGCCAGATGCCGACGGCCGCCCAGATGACTCTGGCGGCCGTCCTGCAGATCCCGCAGGAAAATGTCGAGGTCACCACCGTCTACGCGGGAGGCACGTTCGGTCGTCGCGCGACCCAGACCGCGGACTATCATGTCGAGGCGGCACTCGCCTTCGCACTGAACGGCGGGCAGCAACCCGTCAAATTGGTCTGGTCGCGTGAGGATGACATCAGGGGTGGTTACTATCGCCCCGCCATGGCGCATAGAGTCCGTGTCGGCCTGGACGGAACCGGCCGGATCGTCGGCTGGGAGCACCGCATATCGGGCAAGCCAATCTTCAAGGGCGGTCCCTGGGACGCATTTATGGTGCAGAACGGAGTCGACGCATCGTCGGTCGAAGGGGTACGTGACACGCCATATGACATTCCAGCTCAATATGTCGGACTCACCGACGACAGGTCACCTATCACGATAAACTGGTGGCGCTCCGTCGGACACAGCCACACCGCCTATGTCATGGAAACAATGATGGACATGGCGGCGGCGGCGGCGAACCGGGATCCGGTTGAGTTCCGTATGGCGCATCTGAGCGGCGGTACGGACGATCAGATGCGCATGGCCGGCGTTTTGCGCCTCGCTGCGGAAAAGTCCGGCTGGGGTGGCACGCTACCCTCGGGGCGCAGCCGCGGCGTGGCCGTTCACAAATCGTTCGGCACGTTCGTGGCCGAGGTCGTCGAGATCTCAGGTGACGCCGAGGACGGTCTCTTGATCGAGAAGGTGACCTGCGCCGTCGACTGCGGCGTTCCTGTCAACCCCGATGTCATAACCGCACAGATGGAAAGCGGTATCGGCTATGGAATCGGTCATGTGATGCGCAACGAAATCACGTTCACCGAGGGCGAAGTGGACCAAAGTAACTTCCCGGACTATGAACCGCTTCGGATCAGCGACATTCGCGCGATCGAGACACATATAGTGCCCTCGAC
>JAPOUP010000247.1 GCA_026708635.1 Rhodobacter sp. | reverse complement strand
CACCACTCTGGCCATGCGAAGGCGGGGAGCGTGGGATAGTCCCGAGCCGTCGAAAAAAAGCCCGTTTCCCGGGCAAAATCACTCGACCGCGGAGTTCTGCAAGAGGCTCCCAAAAGTATAGCGTCTAGGCAAAGCCGAGCGTCAGCCAAAGAGTTATCGAGGGAAAGGCAATCAGCAAAGCGACGCGGAACACGTCTGAAAACAAGAAAGGCAAGACACCGTAATAGGTGCGTTGGATAGGAATGTCCTTGGCCATTGAGTGGATAACAAACAGATTCATTCCAACTGGCGGTGTGATTAGCCCCACTTCGACCACGATAAGCGCAAGGATGCCGAACCAGATGGCGGTTTCCTCAGGGCTCATTCCAAAATCAAGGCTTTCGATGATCGGATAGAAGATGGGAATTGTCAAAAGGATCATTGACAAGCTGTCCATGACGCAGCCGAAGACGAGATAGGTCAATAGCATCACCACCAGAATCATCAGGGGTGTCAGGCCGGAACCGGCGATCCAGTCCGCTAGGGCCTGCGGAGTTTGCGTAATCGCGAGGAACGAGTTGAATAGCTGCGCACCCAGAATTATGAGGAAGATCATGGCTGTCGCCGAGGCCGTGCCCAGCAGACATTCCTCAATTGTTTTGCGGTTCAACTCTCCGGTCCAGAGCCCGTAAAGCCCTGTGGCCACCGCACCCCAGGCCGCCCCTTCGGTCGGGGTGAAGAGGGCCTGGATTCCGTCCTTAGACCAATTCCAGTCGCCTGCGATGCCCCCCATGACCAGACTGAAAATCAGTATAACCGGCCAGACGCGCACGAGCGAACGCATCCTTTGCCCGTAGGGTACACGCGCTGCGGCCGGTGCGCTGCCTGGATGGATCCTTACATAAATCGCAACGGCCAGCATGTAGCCTAGCGCGGCCAAAATCCCTGGAACCAGCGCGGCAAGAAACATTTTCACGATATTCTGCTCGGTCATGATCGCGTAGAGGACCAGAATGACCGAAGGCGGGATCAGGATGCCAAGCGTGCCCCCAGCGGCCAGCGTGCCTGTAGAGAGCGCATTGGAATAGCCCCGCTTGCGCATCTCGGGTAGAGCCACCTGACCCATGGTCGAGGCGGTGGCGAGAGAGCTCCCGCAGACGGCGCCGAATCCGGCACAGGCGCCGACAGCGGCCATTGCGACGCCTCCCCTGCGATGGCCCAGCCAGTCGGAGGCCGCATCAAAAAGCGCCTGCGACATGCCCGATTTTGTCGCGAACTGACCCATGAGAAGGAACAATGGCACGATTGATAGCGAATAGGACGAGAACATATCGTATGAAAGGGTTTTCATCTGGCTCAACACAGCCGTTGGCTGTCCGCGGATGATCCAACTGCCAACAAAACCGGTCACCGCCATCGCCACGGCAATTGGCATGCGCAGAAAAATTGCGCCCAGCATTATGGCAAAACCGAGAACGGAGAGTCCGAAACCGCTCACTGGTCGCGTCCCAAAAGATCGTTGAGCGCACGCCAAACGGTAAACGCACTGGTCAACGCAAAGCTCAGAGCGCCGAAAAAGGCGAGTGCATAGCTGTACCAGAAGGGCAGGCCGAGGATGTAAGTCGTGTTATTCGTAAAGGGTTTGTAGCCGAACCCGAGCACATCGCGCACAGTCTGGCTGAACCACGTGACCTGTTCCCCAAATCCCATCCAAAGTCGCCATACGATCACGAAGGCGAACAAAAAGACAAACACGTTTCCGATCAGAACCAGGATTGCGTTAACCCGGTCAGGCAATCTTGAAGAGATAACGTCCACCGTCACGTGGCCACCGTTCAACTGGCACCAGGGCAGGAAACAGAACACCGCCACGCCCGTGCCTGCCTCGACCAGTTCAAAATCACCGGGGATCGGTCCGAGGCCAATCTGAAGCCCAACAAACGCCCGCCCGATGGTCGATGCCACCGTCACGAGCGCTAGGGCGATCAGAAGTACTCCCCCAAACTGCGCCAACCGGCGAGACAGGCGCTTCATGGCTCGGGCCACCCGCTTTTCGGCAGCTACAGCTAGTCCCACGCGAGATTCTCCGCAATGCGGGTGACGGCGTTTGATCCCGGTACCATCCAGGGCCTTTTGACTGTCGTGACGCCTGGACAACCGTTTCGCCGACGAACACACGTTCGAGGCCGAACTCCTCGGATATGGCATTGAGGACACGTTCGGCAATCCGGGAAAAGGTCCGGCGGCGGAAGTGCCCGGAGCCGCCGCCGCGCTTGCCGAGGCGCTCGGCAAGATAACACAACGGCGATCCCGGACGGGAAACGCCGGAGCGCCGCCTCCGGAACGGGCGGCTGTCCGCCGCCGGGCCGCCGGGGTCGGACGTTCTGCCCGGCGGCATGTCCCCGAACCGCGCCCGCATGACGTCGGGCGTCACCGTTCCGTTCGCTCATGTTCCCGCCGCCCGTTCCGGCGTGCTTTGCGGGCAAGATGACTGCCAACCGGTCAACGCGCAAGCTGATTGCCTAAGGGACCCATGCCACTATGGTCGATCTCATTATTTGCCGTGTTTTTCGATCAGGGCACGTGCGGTATCCAGCATCTCCTGGCCCGGCAATCCGGCACCGTTCATGGTCTCGATCCACTCGGCGATCTGCGTCTCCGCAATGGCCATGATTTCGGCCGTCGCGGCATCCGACATCATCACGATCGCATTGTCGGTTCCCCGTACGACCTCCTTGGCCGCCGCGTCACCCTGATCCATGGCCCGCCCCGCCCAAGCCGAGGCTTCCAGGCCGGAATTAGCATCAATGACCGCCCTGAGATCGTCAGGCAGGTTGTTGTAGCTGTCCTTGTTCATCGCCCAGATGAAGAAGGTGTTGTACATCGACCTGTCACCTGACACTTCGCTGTGGCTGTCGGTCAATTCGTGTACTTTAAGCGGCAACACGATTTCCCATGGGATCACCCCGCCTTCGACCACGCCTTTGGAAAGCGATTCCGGAAAGGCCGGAACGGGCATGCCAACGGGTGTCGCCCCCATCGCGCTCAAGAGATTATTGGCCGCGCGGGACGGCCCGCGCAGCTTTTTGCCCGCGAAATCGGCGACGCTGGTGATCGGCTCGCCCTTGGTATGCACGATGCCGGACCCATGCACATGGACCGCGATCAAATGCACGTCGCCCATTCGTTCGGCTAGATGGGTCTGGGAATACTCCCAAGCCGCGCGTGAGGTTTCTTCCGCCGATTTTGACGAGACAAAGGGCAGTTCGAAAACCTCCGTCTCCGGGAACCGGCCGGGCGTGTATGCGGGCAACGCCCATCCGCCGTCGATCACACCGTCACGGATCTGGTCATAAAGGGCGGGCGGCTTTCCGCCCAACTGCATGCCCGGATACAATTCGATTTTAAGGCGACCGCCGGAGTCCGCCATCACCTTATCCGCCCATGGTTTCATAAAGCCTGCGGGCACCGCGCCATTTGGCGAAATGAAGTGTTGGAACCGTAAAGTGACATCCTGCGCGATCGCAGGGGTGCCGGTCAGCGCCAAGGCAGTCAAAGCCGCTAAAAAGCTCTTGATCTTCATGGTTGTATCCTCCGTTTTGGTGGCTTGGTAAGTTTCATCCCTACTTGCTTGCGTTCGATGTGAAAAGACTGCGCTGCCGTCGCGCCTTCCAGGACGATGTGTCCGTTATCCAGCACCTGATAGGCGTCCGCGATCTCTTCGGCCATTTATGAGTGTTGCTCAACGACCCAAAACGACCGTTCTTTTGATTTCGCCGCAAGAATTAAGACACCATGTGGTCAATGTTCTCAGGCTGAACGCCCTCCGAGGGTTAATCAAGAAGTGTGAGAGTGGCATTATAAGGCAATTCACGACTTTGGCGGTGGAAACGGGAGGTTCCAGCCAGAGTTCCGCCTCATCGGCTAAACGTACGAATTATGGCCCTCGCGGCCTCGCATAATGAGGGCTCGATCGCAGCCAGGAGCCTGATCCGGTCGAACTCACCGATGTTGTTCGCGAGTTCGGCCCGGAGTGAGGCTCCGAATACCTGGCGAAGCTCGGTGCCGACATTGAACTTGCAGACCTTGGAGTCGAGGGCCAGCATCCGACGCTGGGCATGGGGTATTCCCGAGCCGCCATGCAGGACAAGCGGAACGTCCGTCAGGTTTTCTATGCGGCGAAGAAGCCCGAAATCGAGCTTGGCGCTTCGCGCACGCCGCAGGTGAACGTTTCCGATGGAAATGGCCATCGCGTCGATACCGGTACCGTCCGCGAACAGACGCGCTTCCTCGGGGTCGGTGCCGTGGGATGACGCACCGCCATCATAGCCCACGAATCCAATCTCACCTTCCACCGAAACGCCCGAACGATGGGCCAGGCGGGTGACTTTCGCGGTCTCCTCGATGTTTTTGTCAAGCGCGAGTTGTGAGCCATCGAACATCACTGACGAGAATCCGCAGCGGATGGCCTCCTCGCATTCTTCCACCGAACGCGCGTGGTCAAGGTGGGCCACGACGGGCACGGTGGCCGTTTCCGCGAGATGACGGAACATGGCGGCAAGAACCGGAAGCGGCGTATGCGCCCGACAGCCTGGCCCCGCCTGCAGGATTACCGGAACATCCTCCGCGTTGGCGGCGGCCACGTAGGCCCGGGCGTCCTCCCAGCCGAGCACCACCAGTCCGGCCACGGCATAGCCGTCCCGCTTGGCTGGCGTCAGAACGTCCTTGAGGGTTGCCAGTGTCATCCGAACTTGGCGATCATGTCCTTGATCCCCGGAATCGTCTCCACCTGGTAGGCATGGCTTGGCTGGAAATACTGAACCAGCGGCCGCTGCGACGCGCCGCCAAGGATAGTGAAATAGTACATCTCGTAGCCCGGCAGCGCGGCGCATGGATGATAGCCTCTGTCAATACAGACGGTCGATCCGTCAACGATATGATATGCGTCGCCTGACGATCCGTCCTCGCGCTGAAGCATTTGGATGCCGGTTCCATGGCTTGGTCTGAAGCGGAAGTTATATGTCTCGTCGTGATGGGTCTCATCGGGCAAACGATCCGTATCGTGCTTATGGCTTGGAAAGCCCGACCATCCGCCAGCACCGACGGTGAACAGTTCGCTTACCAACAGCCGTCCGACCCTTCCCGACTGTTTCTGTCCAAGTATGTGTTTTATTTTCCGGTGGGTCTTGGTCGCGTCAGATCCATACTGGACGAGATCCAGCTCATGGGACCGGACAGTGAACGGCTCAAGCACGTTTTCGAACGGGGCGCCCGCGACGAATACTTCGCATCCGTCGGATGCGCAGACCATTTCGACCCGCACGCCGGTTGGCGCGTACGCGCCTTCAGGCTCGCCGTCCCAGACATCCCTGTTTCGGTTTCCGAGAGCCGCGACCTTATGGCCCTGGATATCGAGACTCACCGTGCCGGTCGCCGGAACCACGCAGGTCTCGATGCCCGGTGCGCGGTAGCTGAAGGTTTCGCCTTTCCCGAGTTTGACGATGTTGAAATAATTTAGCGGAACCGTGGGATTCCCGACATCAACAATGGGTAGGTTACGGTTGTCGAATGGTGGGATGTGCATGTTTCACTCCTCGGAAGGGTTCCGGATTTGGTGGGTTGAGACGAAGCGGTCAAGTTCCTCAGCCGTTGGTTGGGCCTGAGCGCAGCCAACGCGTGTGACCACAATGGCGGCGGCGGCCGATCCCCGGACGATCGAGCTGCGTAGCGAGCGGCCACGGGCCATGGCAATCAGGAAGCCGGCCATGAACGCATCGCCCGCGCCGGTGGGTTTTAGAGCGTCAACCTTGAAGGTGCCGGTGTGGATTTCGCGATCGGGGGTCAAGGCAATCGATCCCCGGTGGCCCATCTTGTAAATTACCGTTCTTCCGCCCCGTGCCAACCCGCGCGCGGCACCAAGCCCATCGCGGAAGTTCGTCGCGAGTACTCCGAATTCATCGTCGTTTCCGACAATTATGTCACATTTCTCCGCGACCTTTGTATAGATGCGGGAACTTGTGTCCGCGTCCGGCCATGAGTACGGACGGTAGTCGAGGTCGAACACGGTCGTGATCCCGGCGGCGCGGGCCGCTTCGATCGCCATGAGTGTCGCGGAGCGCGAAGGCTCGCTGGCAAGTGCGGTGCCGGTTGTGACCAATCCGCCGAATCCCGCGATGTCGGCGCGCCTTACGTCTTCCACGGCCATCAGGAGGTCGGCGGCGCCATTCCGGTAGATGACGACCCGGGTCCCGTCGCCTCGGGTGTCACACACCGCAAGGGACGTGCGCGCCTCACCGCCAGTCCTGCTAACATATTGCGTCTCAACGCCGAATTCCGCGAGCTTTCCGAGGCAGAACCCGCCTACGGGATCGTCCGATACGCATGTGAGAAGCGCGGCCCTGCCACCCTGTCGACAGAGCCCGGCCGCTATGTTGGCCGAGGAACCGCCCAGCGCGGCTACGAACCGGTCGCCAATCTCCAGACGCGTTCCCGGCGGATCGGCGTAGAAATCCATTCCCGCGCGACCGATCACCAGAAACCTGTCGGAGGCGAACCCGGGCACGCGATGAACCGCCCCCACTTTGCTGTCCAATGCACCACACTCCTATCAGCCATGAAAGGAAACCTTTCGGAGGCGTGTTTGCCCTCCAGCGGTAACTTGACGTCAGCCAATTCAGTGACGCAAGGGACGGGAACCGAGTCTCAAGCGGATCATGTCAGGGATGAAAGAGATAGCGGTTGGCATTGTCGGCGGAGGCTATATGGGCAAGGCTCATTCGGTGGCCATGGCCGCGGTGGGCGCGGTTTTCGCGACCGGGCTTCGTCCGCGCCTGGAGATGATCGCCGCGAACACACCGGAGAGCGCCGAGCGCTATCGCGTCGCTTATGGATTCGCGCGGGCGACGGGGAACTGGCGAGACCTTGTCTCCGACCCCGGGATCGAGGCTGTCGTCATCGCGTCGCCTCAGGCCACTCACCGCGAGATCGCCGTCGCGGCTCTCGATCGGGGCCTTCCGGTGATGTGCGAGAAACCGATGGGTGCCTCGCTGGAGGATGCGCGCGCCATGGTGGCCGCGGCGAAGAGGTCGGGTTGCCCGAATATGGTCGCCTACAACTACATACGCACGCCGGCATCGCAATACGCGCGCCGCATGGTAAATGAAGGCGCCCTTGGACGCATTACCTGGTTCAGGGGCGAGCACACCGAAGATTTCCATAACGAAACCGATGTCGCCGCGTGGCGGTACGCGGGCCGGGCCAACGGCTGCATCGGCGACCTTGCCCCCCACATCTTCAATGCGGCGCTAGCCTTGGTGGGACCGGTCGACTCGCTGTCGGCGCGGATAGAGACCGTACATGAGCGGCGCGGTGGCCGCGAAGTCACGAACGATGATCAGGTGCAGATGATGGTGCGGTTCGCGAACGGCGCGATGGGCCATCTGTTCGGAAGTCGCGTCGCGACCGGCCGCAAGATGGGTTATGCATACGAGATTGCGGGGACGGCAGGCTCGATCCGCTTCGATCAGGAGGACCAGAACGCGCTTTGGTATTACGATGCTTCCGATCCGCCCGAGCGACGGGGATTCCGGAAAATTCTCGCAGGGCCGGCGCACCCCGACTATCTTCCGTTCTGCAGGGGGCCGGGACATGGAACGGGATATCAGGACCAGATCATCATTGAAGCGAAGGATTTCCTGACGGCGATCGAGACTGGAACGCAGGTCTGGCCCACTTTCCGCGACGGGCTGGAGGTGCGGCGCATAGTTGAAGCGGCGTTCGCGTCGCACGAGTCGGGTTCATGGATATCGCTCGATGACATCATTTAGGCTGAACGAATGACTATCCGGATTGGCAACGCGCCCTGCTCCTGGGGAGTTGAGTTCGCGGACGATCCGCGTAACCCGCCCTGGAAACAGGTTCTGAGGGAATGCCGGCAGGCGGGTTTCAGTGGAGTGGAATTGGGTCCGGTCGGCTACATGCCTGAGGATCCGTCCGAGCTGGGAGACGCATTGGCCGAACATGAGCTGACACTGATAGGTGGCGTTGTCTTCCGCGCATTTCATGATCCCGCGAAGTGGGAGGATGTGCGGGATGGGTCGGTGCGTACCTGTAAGACACTCGCCGCGCATGGTGCCGAGCATCTTGTCCTGATCGACGCGATTTCCCCGCGGCGCGCGCACACGGCAGGCCGCATTGACGAAGCCGAACAGATGGAGCGGGCGGAATGGAACGCTTTCGTGGAGCGGTTCCGGACGATCGCCCGGATCGGCAGCGAGGAATTCGGGCTGACCGTCGGCGTCCATGCCCACGCGGCGGGATTTATGGATTTCGAGCCCGAACTTGAGCGGCTTCTTGACCAGGTCGACGATTCCATTCTCAAGATATGCCTGGACACCGGCCATCACAGCTATGCGGGCTACGATCCGCTTGCCTTCATGCGCCGGCATATCGGACGTATCAGCTACGTGCACTTCAAGGATATCGATCCAGCGGTGAAGGCGGACGTCATTGCCCGGCGCACCGGATTCTATGACGCCTGCGCACAGGGTATTTTCTGCAAACTTGGACTGGGATACGTGGATTTTCCGGCAGTGCGCGCGCTTCTGCTCGACAGTGGTTTCGATGGGTGGTGCACGGTCGAGCAGGACTGTGACCCGCTTGGCGGGACCTCGCCGCTCGATGACAGCGCACATAATGGCTCTTACCTGAAATCAATTGGATTCTGAGGTCCGCATGAAAAGGCTCAACTGGGGCTTGATAGGTGGTGGGAGGGGAAGCCAGATCGGTTCCGTTCACCGAATCGGGGCGCAGGCGGACGGTAATTTCGCGTTGGTCGCGGGGGCGCTGGATCACAGGCCCGATGAGGGCCGCTCATACGCTATCGAACTTGGCGTGGATGAGGAGCGGGCTTACGGAACCTGGCAGGAAATGCTTGGGGGTGAGCGCAACCGCGCCGACCGCGTCGACCTGGTTACCGTGGCAACGCCAAATTCCACCCATTTCGAGATCACCAAAGCGTTCCTTGAGGCCGGATTTCACGTTCTGTGCGAAAAGCCGATGACGATGACCGTGGAGGAGGGCGAGGAAGTTGTCCGGGTCGCCGAACGGTGTGGCCGAACCTGTGCCGTGAACTACTGTTATTCCGCCTATCCGATGGTGCGGGAGATGAGGGCGATGGTGCGCCGCGGGGATCTGGGGGCCATCCGGCTTGTTGTCGCGAACTTCAGTCACGGTCATCACGCGGATGGCGGGGACGTCGGCAATCCCAGGGTGCGCTGGCGCTACGATCCGGCTCTGGCGGGAGCGTCCGGACAGATGGCTGACTGTGGAATCCATGCGTTGCATCTGGCGAATTTCGTCACCGACGACGATGTGGAAACGCTGTCCGCGGATTTCGCCTCCTGCATCCCGTCCAGGGAGCTCGAGGACGAGGCAATGGTCTGTTACCGTACGGCGGGAGGTGTCGTGGGCCGTCTCTGGACATCGTCCGTCGCGGTCGGTCGGCAGCACGGGCTGGATATCCAGGTGTTTGGCGAGGGAGGCGGTTTCAGGTGGGCCTCCGAACAGCCCAACCAGGTGATGTGGACACCGCTGGGGGGGCGGACGCAGATCATGGAGAAGGGCGAGGCGGGACTGTCCGGTGAGGTGGTGGGTCTGAGCCGTGTCGCCATCGCGCATCCCGAGGGATTTCCGTTGGCTGTCGCCAACATCTACATGGATCTGGCGGCCACGATCCGTGGCGACACTCGCGAAGCTTTGCCAACCGCGGTCGACGGCCTCAGGTCCATGGCCGCGGTGCATGCGACGGTCGCCTCCGCGAAGATGCATGGTACCTGGATGGACGCTCGGCCGCCGATGTTCCGATAGCCCATCGGGCTTGGGGTAGGTCGCTTCCCGTCCGGCCGGGCCGTGTAACCTCGCCGTCGCCGCAGGCAAGAAATCGACCGCCAGTGGATCCGACGGCTCCTGTCATACGGGCTATGTATGCGGCGCGGTCCGCCTCGGCGACGCCGTTTTCCCGCCGCGCCCGCAGGCGGGCATGCCCTGCAAAACCTTATGGTAAATCTCACGCACTTGACGGCGATTCCCGGCGCACTTTGAAATCCGTGGTTCCTATCCGTGAGTGCATATTTGGCTTGGTATGACCGCGGAAACCGTCAAAACGGGTCCTCCCAATTCCCCTTCGTGACCCAGCCGAAAAACGTTCCCGCTCTGAAGCGCCCTAGGGGCGCGGCCCCGTGCCTTCCCGCCGCTCGTTCCGCCATGCCCTGGAGCATGGCGGAAGGCACGACGGAAGCATCTAGAACTTTGCTGGCAGATCACGGCGGTTCAAGCCAATGTCCTTGAGCTCTTCATCGCTTAGGTCATCCAAAATATGCATGGTCCATTCGTGGGCAATGATGCCGATAACTGGATCCACGGCGCGTTTTGCAAGTTGCGCGACCTGGAGGACGCTGTCTACGAAAGGCAGGTACAGCCCGGAAGTGATCTGTTTCGCGTGCATGGCTATCATTCCTGTTTACTTGAGTGACATCCGAAGTCCATTTTAGGCGCTGGTCTGAACGAGGGGATTTTAGCCCGCTATTCAGCTTTTCGCTCCATTACGCCGATTTTTTGCGGAAAAAAGTAGAATAACCGCATAACATGATGAGCATTTTGCAATATGTTCAGCGTTCACAGCTTTAGGAGACAAGGTGCCGATGCGCAGGCGTATCCCATCGATCACGGCTTTGCTGTGTTTTGAGGCGGCCGCGAAAGCCGAAGGGTTCGTGCGTGCGGCGGAAACCATGAACATCACACAAAGCGCGGTCAGTCGCCAGATTCAGCAACTTGAGGCTTTTGTCGGCCAATCCTTGTTCACCCGGTCAAAACAGCGGGTCAAACTGACTGCCGCGGGCAAAAGCCTGTTGGCGGAATTGTCGCCGCTTCTGGAGAATCTGGAACTCGCCATTCTCAAAACTAAATCCCATAACAGCGCCGAAGGCACGTTGAATATCGGGGTTTACCCTACGCTGGGCAGTCGTTGGTTAATGCCGCTGATCATGGGTCCCGAGGCAGACAGGATCAGGCATCTGCTGAATCTTGTCACCTATTTGCAAAACTCCGAAATTGATCCGAGCTTGGTGGATCTAGCCATCGCCCAGGGCGACGGTCGTTGGTCCGGCTATCGCGCCGATCACCTGATGTCGGAAACACTCGTCGTGGTAGGATCACCCAATCAGTTTCCCGAGCCCTTGCGAGACCAGGACAGTCTGCTGGAACATCGCATTCTGCAACACTCCACCCGTCCGCAGTCCTGGCAGATCTGGTTCAATGAGCAAGGCCTACGACTGTCGCGCAGGATCATCGGCCCGATGTTTAGTCAGTTTGACATGCTGATCGACGCCACCCGAAACGGTCATGGCATCGCGATCATTCCCGAAATTCTGGTGCGCTCCGAATTGCGTCAGGGCAGTTTGGTCAAGGTACATCCATATGAGGCGATAACCAATAGCGCTTATTTTCTGCTGACACCCGAGGCCAAGGTTGGCGTTGTGCGGATTGAAAGGATACGCAAATGGCTACTCACCCATCTGCGGACGGAGAAGCGGCACTAGGGTCTAACTGAATGTGTGAAGGAAAAATCATTCGCTGAATTCCTTTTGGCATAACCGAACGATCCAATTACGGAACTGGATAACATTGGTAGAACCTTCCGAGCGATATGATGTCACCAGATAATAGGCGTTGCCGGTATGCACGGGGAGATCAAACGGGGCGATGAGATGACCGTTCTGTCGCAACTCTTCGCCGAAGGGGCGACGGTCCATAGCCCAGCCCACACCATTAGACGCGGCCTGCAGCGCGTTGGAGCGGTTGTCCGTTTCTATCACGGGGCACCATTCTATCTCGGCTAAACCTGCATGATCGAACCAGCGGGACCATTCCTCCCAGTAATGGCGACTGTGGATCAAAGGCTCAAAGCGCATATCAGCGGTTTTTGGAGGTCGCTCTTGTGCGTTGTAGTAATCAGGTGCGCAAACCGGCTCAATCAACTCGTCAAACAATTTTACACAGCGCTCTTCTTGCGGTGGCGTATCCGCAAAGACAATGGCTAGGTCGACATCGCTGCCGCTCAAGGAAATCTCTTCCGGCTCGGTGATGATCCTGACCCTGAAGTGAGGCAAGGCCGCACGCAGTTTGGCCAATCGGGGAATAAACCACAAATTGGCCAGCGATTGATACATATGTATAGACAAAACCTGGTCTTGGTTTGGGCGGGTATAGTGGGAAAAGGCCTCATCGAGACCGTCCAGTGCGCGTGACACGCCGACCAAGACCGTTCGGCCCTCTTCGGTCAGCTGTACATGTCGAGCGGCGTCGCGCTGAAAGAGCGCCGCTCCCAGATAAGCCTCCAACGCCCGGATTTGATGGCTAATGGCCGAGGTCGTGATGTTCAGTTCCCGTGCCGCATCACTTTGCCGTCCGAGTCGCGCCAAAGCCTCGAAGGCGCGTATCGATGCGAAAGGAGGGATTTTACGTGGCATTTCAGATCCAGAACCTGGGGAACTTACGCAAGCGATTCAATTATTGTAGTCAACAAAGCGCTTCGGGAAAAACCATGAATATAGGGGTATTATATGGGCCAAGAGCCGCAAGGGCGCCGCACCGGTTCCCACCCCACCATGGATATACAGTTCATCTTGATCGACGGGTTTTCGATGATGGCCCTGACGTCCGCCATCGAGCCCTTGCGGGCGGCCAATCGCTTGGCCGGAGTCCCGCTGTTTAACTGGACTCTGGTTAGCGAACGGGTCGGGCATGCCGCCTCCAGCAGCGGGATTGAAATTGCGACACACTACGGGTTTGCGGATGCTCCCACCGCTGATCTGACCATATTGGTTGCCAGTTTTCTCCCCGAAAACTATGGGAATGCGACCCTGTTCTCACGGTTGCGCCGGCTGCGCTCGACGGGGCGAATGATCGGCGCGGTCAGCAGCGGCACCTTGCTACTCGCGCGGGCCGGGGTGCTCGGCAACCACCGGGTGACCATCCACTGGGAAACCGAACGAGCGCTGGAAACGGCGTTTCCCCATGTGAATGCCTCCAGGGAAATCTACTGTTGGGACCGCGACGTGCTGACATCTGCCGGCGGGGCGGCCGCGATGGATCTGATGCTGGCGCTGATCACCAAGGTGCATGGAGCGACTTTGGCGAATGACGTGGCCGAACAGTTTCTGCATGGTCAGATTCGCCCGCCCACTCAGATGCAACGCCAGGACGCCCAGTGGCGGTTCCGCGTCAATGATCCGCGCCTGTTAAAGGCAATCGAACTGATGCAGGCGCACCTGGGTAATCCCAAACCACTTTCCTGGATCGCCGAGCAGGTCGATTTGTCGAAACGGCAACTGGCGCGATTGTTCAGTGGTGGAGTCCAGACCCAACCCTCACGGTTTTATCTGGAACTGCGGCTGCGGGCAGCGCGGGGGATGGTGCTGTCCTCTACCGAGCCGCTAGAGGTGATCGCCGAGATCTGTGGCTTTTCCAGCCTTGGCCATTTTAGCCGTAGCTACAAAGCGCAGTTCGGCGAGAGCCCGTCGCAGACGCGCCGAAAAATTGTGACACGCTATGTCTGATTTATGAAATCAGATGTCCGAATTGTGCAATGCCCCGTCGCGCCAATCGCGTAGTTTCGTCAGTCGCGGACACATGTGAACGGGGCCCTGCGCACAGAGCGAAAAGATGAGTAACGTAGATAAAACACGCGAACGCCGGAGCGGTGGTCGTCGAGGCCGGGCAGGCCGGGGCTCGGCCCCCATTTCGCAGCTATCGTGGCAAAACCTCCATAACCCTTATGCGCCGATGGAGTTGGCGACCCGAGAGCAGATCGAAGCGATCCACAACACCTCGCTAAAGATTCTGTCGGAGCTGGGTATCCGCGTGATGAGCGCGCGCGTCATGGACATATTCGAAGCGGCGGGCGCCAAGGTTGACCGCGGTGAAGATACGATCCGAATTGACGCGGAAGTGATCGATGAGGCGCTCCGCACGGTCCCCGAGACCTTTACCCTGACCGGACGCAATCCCGCGAAAAAGTTGACCATCGGCGGGCGAAACGTGGCGTTCGGACTGGTGGCGGGGCCTCCCAATGTACATGACTGCATAACCGGGCGGCGCTCGGGCAACCTCGCGGACTACGAGAATTTCATACGCCTCGCGCATCATTTCAACGCGATCAATATCATCGGAAACCAAGTCACCGCACCAATGGAATTGCCGGCCAATAACCGCCATCTGGATACTTATCGCGCCAATCTGCGCCTCAGCGATCTGTCCTTTCATTGCACCGCCATCGGCAAGGGTAGAGCGATGGATGGTATCAATATGATGGCCATCGCGCGCGGCATCTCTCCCGAGGAAATGGAGACGGATCCCGGGATCATCACCATCATCTCCGTTAACTCGCCGCGTCTTCTGGATGGAGAAATGGCGGAAGGGCTGATCGCCATGGCCCTTCACGGCCAGCCCGTTTCCGTGACCCCCTTTACCCTGATGGGCGCGATGACCCCGGTCAGCCTGCCGGCCGCTCTGACACAGCAAAACGCCGAAGCCCTGTTTGGCATCGCGCTGACCCAGCTGGTGAGCCCCGGGGCCCCGGTCATGTATGGAGCGTTTACCTCGAATGTGGATATGAAATCCGGTGCGCCGGCTTTCGGCACGCCAGAAAACACCAAGGCGAACCTGATCGCGGGACAGCTCGCGCGACGCTACAGGATTCCCTATCGCACCTCGAATGCCAACGCGTCGAACGCGGTGGATTTGCAGGCGGCCTATGAAACCTCGATGGCGACTTGGGGCGCGGTCATGGGTGGCGCCAATATGGTCTATCACGCGGCCGGCTGGCTTGAGGGGGGATTGACCGCCTCCTACGAAAAGCTGATCCTCGATGTCGAGATCATCCAGAACATGATGGAGCTGCTCAAGCCGATCGACTTCTCAGAAGGCGAGCTGGGCTTTGACGCAATCGCCGATGTGCCAACCGGGGGCCATTTCTTCGGCACCTCCCACACATTGGAACGCTATGAAACCGCGTTTTACAAACCAATCCTCTCGGATTGGACCGGTCACGGCGCATGGGAGGCCGCGGGGGCCAAGGATGCCCTGACCCGGGCGACTGAACTCTGGCAACGTGCGCTCGGGGAATACCGGGAGCCAGTGCTGGATCCGGCCATTGCCGAAGAACTGGAAACCTACATCGCTCACCGCAAAGAAGAAATTGGAGCGGGGGAGCCATAAGACCCCGCCGCGGCACCTGCCTGAAAGGAAAATCCAATGCGCACGCACGCTCAGGCCGTCGTAATCGGCGGCGGCGTAATCGGATGCTCGATCCTCTATCACCTCGCCAAACTGGGATGGACCGATGTCATCCTGTTGGAGCGGGACGAACTGACTTCGGGCTCCACCTGGCACGCGGCGGCCAATATTCACGGGCTGCATGACAGCACGAATATCTCGCGCCTTCAGCACTATACGATGACGCTCTACAACGAGCTTGAGGCCGAAACCGGCCGGAGCTGCGGCGTGTTCCGGCCCGGCTCGCTGTATTTGGCGCAGACCGAAGCGCGCGAGCAACAGTTGCGCCTGCAGGCGGCCAGGGCGCACCGCTACGGGATGAATTTCCACGAGGTATCACGGGACGAGGCTGAGCGGCTGCACCCGCTGGTCAATTTTGACGGTATCCGCTGCATCATGTTCGAACCCGACGGCGGCAACGTGGATCCTTCGGGCGTGACCAATGCCTATGCCGTGGGCGCGCGCCAGCGCGGGGCCGAAATCATGCGGTTCACGCCTGTGCTCGGTACCGAGCGGCAGCCCGATGGTATCTGGATCGTGCGCACCGAAAAGGGCGACATCCGCACCCCCTGGGTGATCAACGCAGCCGGCCTCTGGGCACGCGAAGTGGCGGCGATGGCGGAGGTCGAACTGCCGCTCATTCCAACGGAACACCAGTATTTCGTGACCGAGGCGATCTCGGAAATCGAAGGCATGGACCGCCGCCTGCCTTCGGTTGCTGACCGAGATGGCGAATATTACCTGCGCCAGGAGGGCAACGGTCTGCTGGTCGGCGCCTATGAAATGGACATGAAACTCTGGGCCGAAGATGGCACACCGTCGGGCTTTGGCCATGAGCTTTTCGCGGATGATCTGGAACGGATCGAAGACAACATGCTGCGCGCCATTGACCGTGTTCCCGTTGTCGGCACTGCCGGGATCAAACGCGTCATCAACGGCCCGATGATCTGGTCACCGGACAGTTCGGTGCTGATGGGTCCGGTGCCGGAGCTGAAGGGCTATTTCTGCTGCTGCGGCATTATCCCGGGCTTCAGCCAGTCGGGTGGCATGGGCCGGCACGCGGCCGAATGGCTGGTCGAGGGCGAACCCAGGCTCGACATATTTGGCTGGGACATGGCGCGTTACGGTCATTGGGCCAGTAAGGAGTTCACCAAGGCGCGGGTTCAGGACCAATATGCCAACCGCTTCAAGATCCACTTTCCCGGCGAAGAGCGTGAGGCGGGCCGCGCGGTGCGCACCCGCCCGATCTATGAGATGCAAAGGGGACTGGGCGCGAAATTCGGCCTGAACTATGGCTGGGAGCACCCACTGTTTTTTGATGCCGACACGCCGGACAGCGCGGGCTTTACCCGTCAGCCCTGGTGGTACAGCGTGGGCCGCGAGGCGCGGATGCTACGCAACGTGGCAGGCATCATCGACATCTCGAACTTCGCTAAATATCAGGTCAAGGGCGCGGGGGCCGAGGATTGGCTGAACGCGATCTTTGCCAATAGGGCACCAAAGTCCTTGGGCCGCTCCTGCCTCACCCCGCTGATCGGAAAGCGCGGCGGTCTGGCCGGCGACTTTACCGTGACCCGTCTGGCCGAGGACGAATTCATGATCATCGGTTCAGGCATGGCGGAACGCTACCATAGCCGTTTCTTCGCCGAGGTACCGCTGCCCGAGGACACCGGCTTCCAAAGCCGGACCGAGGCAATGTGTGGTTTCAACGTGGCTGGACCGCAGTCGCGCGCCCTGTTGCAGGGACTGGCCGAGACCTCGTTTGAAACCGCCGATTTTCCCTTCATGCGCTCGAAACGCATTACAATTGCCGGGGTCGAAGCGGTGGCACTGCGTGTATCCTTCACCGGCGATCTGGGTTGGGAGCTGCATTGCGCAACCGAATATCAGGCCACGCTTTACGCTGCTTTGATCGAGGCGGGCAAAGCCATCGGTGCCGGACCAGTTGGCAGCCGCGCACTGATGAGCCTGCGTCTGGAAAAGGGCTATGGCTCATGGGGGCGTGATTACAGCCCGGAATATTGGCCGCAGGAACAGGGCTTGGCCGGTCTTGTGAAGAGGGACAAGGAGTTCCTGAACAAAGAGGCCTATGCCGCCATTGCCGATCGGGAATCACGCGAAAATATGGTGCTGATGGAGGTTCATGGCGTGGACAATGACGCACTGGGTGGTGAGCCGGTGTTCCTGCCGGACGGCACACCCGCCGGCCAGATCACCAGCGGGGCCTATGGCTATAATGTCGAAAAATCGCTGGCGATTGGCTATGTGAAGGCAGGATTGGCCAAACCGGGTGACAGGGTGAACGTGGCCATTCTAGGCGGATCCGTCCCGGCCACGATCCTGTCCAAACCGCCTTTTGACCCCGAAGGCAGGCGTCTGCGGGCCTGATGGACCGGAAGATGTGAAGCCATGGATTATCAGCGGAAACGAAACCGCCGCCAGGGCTCATTCTCCCGGCGGCGGTACGATGACATTCCGCTTGCGGAGCGTAGCAGGAGAGCAAGAAGGTGAACACCATTCAGACCCTATTGGCCCGCAGAACGCCCGGCTCATCGTTGGAGCGGGCATTTTACACTGACCCGGCGGTCTTCCAGGCTGACCTGGAATCCATTCATTATCGGGAGTGGCTGTTTGCCATCCCGGCCTGTGAACTGGTCAAGCCCGGTGATTACGTCGCTTACAAGGTCGGTGCCTATCGGGTGATTGTCGTGCATGGCGACGACAACCGGATCCGGGCCTTTCACAACAGCTGCCGCCATCGCGGCTCGATCGTCTGCAAGACGGCCAGGGGCCACGCGCCCAAACTGGTGTGCCCTTATCACCAGTGGACCTATGAATTGGATGGCTCTCTGCTCTGGGCACGGGACATGGGGTCGGATTTCGATCCGTCAAGGCATGGGCTCAAAACCGTGCATTGCCGTGAACTGGCCGGGTTGGTCTATATCTGCCTGGCCGACGAGGCACCGGATTTCGACACGTTTGCCGATATCGCGCGTCCCTATCTGGAACCGCATAATCTGAACAATTCCAAGGTCGCTTTTGAAAGCGCCATAATCGAAAGGGGCAACTGGAAGCTGGTCTGGGAAAACAACCGCGAATGCTATCACTGCGGCGGCAACCACCCGGCATTGTGCCGGACCTTCCCGGACGATCCCACGGTTGCCGGCCTTCAGGAAGGCGCCGCATCGCGTCTGTCCGCGCATTTTGACCGCTGCGAGGCCGCCGGTCTGCCAGCACGGTTCCATCTTCACGACGACGGGCAGTTCCGCGTCGCGCGGATGCCGCTCAAGGAAGGGGCGGAAAGCTTTACGATGGATGGCAAGGTGGCCGTACGCAAGCGGATGGGGCGGGTGTCCATGGCCGACGCTGGCTCGATGCTGAAATTCCACTATCCGACGACATGGAACCATTTCCTGCCAGATCATTCGATTGTGTTCCGCGTGACGCCAGTGAGTCCGACCGAGACCGAAATCGTCACCAAATGGCTCGTCCACAAAGATGCCGTTGAAGGTGTCGATTACGATCTCAAACGTCTGACTGAGGTTTGGACCGCCACCAATGACGAGGATCGCCGCGTGGTCGAGGACAATCAGCAGGGCATCAACAGCCCGGCCTACGCGCCCGGGCCTTACTCCCCGATTCAAGAGGCAGGCGTCATGCAGTTCGTCAACTGGTATTGCACCACAATGGCCAAGCGGCGGACCCCAGAGACGATCGCAGCGGAATGAGTGAAATGACCGCTTTGAGCCTAAAGACCACGCCTGCCATCTGGCAGGACAGTGAACTTCTGGAATGTGTCTCGGTGATCCCCGAAATGCCCGACACGGCGAGTTTCATATTCCGCGCCGCTTCGGGGGCGCCCTTTTCCTATGATCCCGGTCAATTTCTAACGCTGGAAATCCCTGCCCCGAACCAGCCCGGCGGGATTGTGCGCCGCACTTATACGATCTCGTCCTCGCCTTCGCGTCCGCGGTCCATCTCCATTACCGCAAAGGCCCAAGCGGACAGTATCGGCACGCGCTGGATGCTGGACAATCTGCGACCGGGCGCGCGGATTAAGGCGATCGGTCCCGCAGGTCTATTTACCAATGCCGGCACTCAGGCACGCAAATTCCTGTTCATCTCCGCTGGATCAGGCATCACGCCAATGATGTCGATGACCACGTGCATGTGGGATGAGGGGCGTGATCTGGACATCGTTTTCATCAACTGCGCCAAACGCCCTTCCGAAATCATCTTCCGCCAGCGTCTTGAACACATGGCCTGCCGGACACCCGGTCTGGATCTGAAATTCGTAGTGGAAGAGCCCGATCCCTATCGACCCTGGACCGGATATCAAGGCCAGCTCAATCAGTTGATGCTGGGTCTGATGGCACCTGATTATCTGGCCCGCGAGGTCTATTGCTGCGGCCCCGAACCTTTCATGCAGGCCGTGCGCGATGCCCTGGCCGGTCTCGGCTTTGACATGAACCGCTACCATCAGGAAAGTTTTGTCGTACCGGTTCAGGCCGAAGCCAATCAGCCGGAACTGGACGATGTTGTCCCCGACGATGGCACCCAGGCCGAGATCCGTTTCACCGGCTCCGGCGTCACCGCCAAAGTAGCCGAGACCGACACTGTTCTGGCCGCCGCACGCTCGGTCGGGCTGAACATCCCGTCAGGATGTACCTTTGGGGTCTGCGGAACCTGCAAGGTCAAAAAGACCGGCGGAGAGGTTCACATGGTCCACAACGGAGGAATTTCCGACGATGACGTTGCCGCGGGCTATATTCTGGCCTGCTGCTCGAACCCGATCGGCAGGGTTGAGGTCGAGGTCTGAAGAGATAAAGGAGCGGCCCTTGGGAGGAGATTTCCGGCTTTTCGACGAAACCACGCCACTGGAACGGGCGAGGATAGCGGAGTCCGTCACCGACAGCTTCCGGGTGATTGCCTATGACCGGTACGGAACCGGTCGGATAGGGGAGGCGTACCGAAGCTTACGCGGCGGCGAATCAGGCTCTGAAATGCGGTCGAATCCGGTTCACCGGGTATGCATGACTACATCTCTTTATGGCTGAGTTGCGCAATCATCGCCCCAAGATCTCCGTTCGCGGGCAAGGCTTCAATGCCTGCCAACAGGGCCCTTGCCTTGTCCCGCCCCATCACAGGTTCGCTAAGGCGCAGGAATTTGTCACGAATGACATCATGGCTGACCCGATTTTCCGGGTCGCCCTGTGCCTCGGTCACCCCTGATGTCAGAACGCGCCCGTCGGCCAGCGTGATATGGGCCTGCGCAAAACGGCGCGCGGGGAAGGCCGCGTTGAACGTATCGGTTTCCTCGATCTCGACCATCCGGGTCAGCCGCAGAATGTCAGAATTGGTCAGGCCCGGCTCCATCACCTCGTCCACACCGATTGTACCCTTGACCAGCGCCGCCCCAACCGAGAAAGGCAGCGAGTATTGCGCCTGTTCAGTGTTGTTCGGGATAGCATTGAGCCGCTTGGCCTCGTGGAAGCTTTCCACGCGAATCGCGGTGATATCGCTGTGGTTAAATTCGTGATCACGATGCAAGGTCATTACCGCCTCGGCGGCGGGCTGGGCCCAACGGCAAACGGGATAGAATTTGAAATACTGATCCTGGATATACCAGCAGGCGCCGACATCGTCCCAGATATCGGCCAGATCTTCAGCCTCTAGCGAAATGGCCGGTGCGCCGGTGAACCCGTCGCGGGCCAGATAAGCGGCGGAGACGCCGGCCATCGCCCCCCAGCCGGAGCCGTCCTTGACCATAGTCGGCGCATCGATCACCCGCATCATCTGGCTGCGCGGCCCGTGATATTCGGCAATGCCCAGGGCTTCGCGTATCAGGGCCTCGCCCAGCCCAAGGACGCGCGCGCCCATGGCGGCGGCGGCGAGCGCCACCCAGGCTCCCGACGTGTGATAATCGCAGGCACTGCGGTGCAGCGCGATGCCCGCGCGCGTGCCGATCTCATAGCCAATGGTCACAAGGGTCAGAAACTCGCGCGCATCCGTAACGCCTTCGGCCTGCGCCATGGCAATTGCCGCCGGAATCACTCCGCAGCCCACATGGCCCTTGGTCAATTTATGGCCATCATGGGCATCGAGACTGTCAATGGTAATACCGTTGGCCAACGTTGCTCCGGCCGCGCTGGCTTTGCGGCCATCAGGCCAGATCTGCGCGGCGTTTCCGCCAAACATATGCGCCGCATGCGCTGAGATAATCCGGGACATATCAGTTTGCACCGCGCTCATGCCGACGCCCAGAGTGTCCACCAAGGCGTTTACCGCGTTCTGGATCACCGATTCAGGCAGGTCGTCGTATCGGGTATTTGAAATGAAAGAGATAACGTCACTCATGGAAGGTCTCTTTTATCGTGTTTGAGGTGATTTTGGTTCCGAAATGCCTGTTTGCGCCTATCATGAGAACCGCGTGTCAGACCCAGATCAATGAGTGGGATCAAAGCTTTGAAACGCGCGAATGGCGGCTTCAAGAGCGTCGTCATCGACGTCACGATGCAAAACCATGCGGATCGCCGGTGATTGCCCGCCGATCTTGATCCCGGCTTCGGCCATGTGCTGGGTCAGGCGGCCGTGATCCCCGGCCTGAGGGGTAAGAAACACCATGTTGGTATGCGACGAAACCGCGCCAATTCCCGTTTCACGAAGCGCTGCCGCCAGACGGGCCGCATGGGCGTGATCCTCTGCCAGTTGCGGCAGATGATGTTCCAGAGCATACAGCCCCGCGGCTGCCAGGACACCGGATTGACGCATTGCACCGCCCAGGATTTTGCGGTTGCGCCTGAGTTGTCCCATCATCTCTTGCGGGCCAACCAGAACCGACCCGGCAGGCGTTCCCAGGCCTTTGGAAAGACAAACGGAAATCGTGTCCATCGGCGCGGCCAGTCGGCGCGCGTCACAACCAAGCTCGGTGACCGCGTTGAAGAAACGGGCACCGTCTAGATGCACGGACAAACCGGCCTCGCGTGCGACCTGAACGCCGGCATCGATCCGATCAAGTGACACCACGCGTCCACCGACAGTGTTTTCCAGGCTGAGCAGGCGGCTGCGGGCGTAATGGGGGTCATCAACCTTGATCGCGGCGGCAATTCCATCCGGGTCAAGGCCGCCATCGGTAGCCATCGCGACGGGCACCATCGACACACCGGTCAGAACCGATGCGCCAGCGGCCTCATCGCAATAGAGATGATAGCGGTCACCGACGATCATCTCGTCGCCGCGTCCGCAATGCGCCATCACCGCGGCCAGGTTGCTCTGCGTGCCGGTGGGAAAAAACATCGCCGCTCCCTTGCCCAGGCGTGTCGCCAGCTCCCGCTCCAGGCGGGCGACCGTCGGATCCTCGCCATAGACATCATCCCCCAACGGCGCGCTCATCATCGCCTCGCGCATGCCGGCGCCGGGTTTGGTCAGGGTGTCGCTGCGGAGATCGCAGATGCAGTTCGTGGCCGCATCCGCGGCGGCATGGCCATAAAGGCTCATTCGGTGATTTGGTCGTAGGCCAGGGCCGCAACGAGGTGCACGCGGTGCTTCTCGCCACCGTTCAGGGCGGTGTGATAGGCGCGGGTATCGGTGAAGTAGACCGAACCGTCCGCGGGCAGATGGGTCACGTGGTGGTTCACGATGAAGAGCGAACCGGGGTTCGAGATCAGCGGGATGTGCAGGCGTGGCTCGGGGTCACGGTGCCAGGAATTGCAGTTGTACAGCCCCTTGGACAGAATCCGAGTGCGGCCAATCGGGAAGCGCTTGGTCAGTTCCTCATGCACATGTTCAAAATAGGTGCCTTTGAACTTCGGGTTGAATTCCGAGAAGTCGATTTCAGGCACCAGTTCCTCGCGTGGCTCTTCGACATAGCGCTCATCGGCGCGCAACCAGTAGCGGCCCGAGAGGTCATTTTTAGTCCATTCGGTTTGACCCGGGCGCTGGGTCAGCGGCAAAGCGGCAAAGCCCTGATCCTGCATCTCGCCCATGAAGGCCTCGCGTTTCAGGCACTCAGCGAGTGCTTTCCGCAGCTTTTCGATGTCGAATTTTAGATCCAGCTTGGCAATGCCCGGGCCGGACACGAAGTCCGCAACTGATTGATAATCAGGCATTCTGGACATCGCGTTCCGAATCATATCCACATCGGCATCCTTGATTTGAGAGATATGGGTCATTAGGTGTCTCCCGGCTGTCCGTGTCTGTGTTTAGTCAATCAATATGAGCGTTGGCGAATTTTGAAAGTCAGTTTCAATCACGCAATCATGACAAAAAAGCATCAAGTGGCCGAACTGGAGACCGAACGACATGATGGCCTCCAGCGCTTTCCGTGTGCGCAAAGGGGCCCCTAACATCTTGCTCTTTCTATTAATTCAATGATTTCAGAACTTAAGATCGTGTGCTGCTGTCTATTCCGTATGTAATGCGTGAGGAGAGGTTCTGGGACCCAGAGCCGGAAATCCCGAGCTTAAAGCCATGAGGTTGAAAATTTTTCAACTACCAGAAATTTTTTTCTGGCCCAATCCGGATAAAAATGCGCAATGGTACCCGAATAAAATGGACAGGGAGACATCCATGACATTCACTCGCCGCGCCCTCGCCGCCGCCACTGCGATGACGCTTGTTGCGCTATCCGCTGGAGCCAGCCTCTCCGGTGAGGCACTGGATCGCATTATGGGGAACAAAATGCTCAAGGTGGCAACAGACGCCAACTGGGCACCGCAAAGTTTTCTCAATGAAAACAATGAAATGGACGGTTTCGACGTCGATGTGGCACGCGAGCTTGCCAAGCGTATGGGTGCCGACGTCGAATTTGTAACGCCTGCATGGGACATTATCACCGCCGGTAACTGGAATGGCCGTTGGGACGTATCGGTCGGTTCCATGACGCCAACCAAGGAGCGGTCCAACGTTCTGGATTTCCCGGTCGTCTATTACTACACTCCCGCCGCCGCCGCGGTGCATAGAGACAGCGGCGCGGTTTCTTTGGGCGATCTGAACGGCAAGGTCGTGGGTGCCACGACCGCCAGCGTGTTCGAACTGTATCTGCAGAAGGATCTGACCATTGACGCCGAAGGCGTTCCGTCCTTCGAATATCAAATCGATCCGGGCGAGCTGCGCTCATATAAGGATTCGACCGCTGTGATGGACGACCTGCGTCTAGGGGACGGTGTCCGCCTGGATGGCATGGTCGGTTCACTGCCCGCGCTTTTGAACGCGATCGAAAACAACTACCCGATCAAGATTCTCGGTGAACCTGTCTTCTACGAACCGCTGGCGATTGCCATCGACAAAGGAGACGCCGAATTCAACGACAAGATTGCCGGTATCGTTGCCGATATGCAGGCTGACGGCACACTTACCGCGTTGAGCGAAAAGTGGTACGGCATCGACTACACCAGCACCAGGTAATTCTGTTCTGATAGGTCCACGCCCCAAATGATTGGGGCGTGGACCGATCGCTTTCGGGATACCAATCCATGCTATACGCAGACACTGTGACCAGTGGTCCACTGGTTCACAAATCCGGGACAATTATCGTCCTGATGGTCGTAGTTGCGACCCTTCTCTTTACTCTATTCAATCTAACGGGAACGATTTTCGGTGAGCTGATGCGCCCGGTGATCGGGGAGCCCGCGGAGAGCGGGCTATACGGGCGGTTCGCGACCGGCTTGGTCGTGGCGATCCTGTTTGTCCTGAACATCGTTTTGATCGGTTTTCTGAAGTTTCAATTTCAGGTGATCATCGTCTGGCTACAGCTGTTGGTGTTGTTTCTCGCGTTTTTCTATGGGTTTGACCTGGATTTCAATTTCATCCGGTCGAAGGTCTGGTTCATGGTCTCGCAAGGCGTATTCACCACGCTTTACGTATCGGCGATCTCCATCGCGCTGGCATCCGTTCTGGCAATTGTCGGGGCGGTGGCCAAACTCTCTTCCAACGGTTTTGCCTACGCGATCGCCAGCTTTTACACATCCTTCTTCCGCGGACTTCCGCTACTGATGCAGGTTTATTTGATTTACCTGGGCCTGCCGCAGCTGGGTTATGTGATCAACGCGGTACCTGCGGGCATTCTCGCGCTGACCCTGTGTTATGGCGCCTATATGACGGAGATTTTTCGCGCGGGCATTCAGTCGATACCGAAAGGGCAGTGGGAAGCGTCCCGTTCGCTTGGCTTCAAATTCGGATTGACCATGCGCCGTATCATCCTGCCGCAGTCTCTGCCATTGATCATTCCGCCGACCGGGAATCAGTTCATCGCGATGCTGAAAGACAGCTCACTTGTGTCCGTTATCGGCGTGTGGGAGTTGATGTTCCTGGCGCGTACCCTGGGCAACAAAACGTTCCAGCACATGGAAATGTTGATTACCGCCGCACTTATCTATTGGGCGCTGTCGATGTGCCTGGAGCTGGCGCAGGGCCGGATAGAGCGCCATTTCCGAACCAAAAGCCATTGAACGGAGCCCGATCCCGACAACTCCCCGTCCGTTTCGCACAGGCTCCTGAAATCGCTGAACCTTTCCGGGCGGGGACTTATTCTGGACTTCTGTTGACATGCGTTTTCCCTGGTATATTCCCGCCCCGAACGGCTGCCATGCAAGGACCGGACATGTGGCGGGTGTAGCCCCACTTTTTTTGACTCCGGCGTTTTTGGGCCCATTATGCGCAAGGCGTGCCGGGCAACGGCGGAAGCGCGGGCTATGACACGGAAAGAAGGGACCGGCGCGCGCCGGTATCCGGACGACGTGACATATCTGGAAGGGCTGGGCGAGGAAGGCGCGGCGGTCGACCGTGCGTGCGAGGGCGGCGAGGTGCGGAGTCGCGGGGGACGGGACGCCCGCCATCCTGCCGCGCGAGGGCAGGCTCGTCCGCGGGCGGACCGTCACCAACCTCCCGAAAACGCGCTCGGTTTCCGGCGGAGGGGTGGGGTGACCGGCAACGAGACTCCGGACTGGCCGCTGGCGTGGCAGCCCCGGATCGAACGGAGCCTGGCGAACCGCCGCCTGAAGGGCGATACGTTCATCCTTTACGGAATGTCCTCCAGCTACCCGCAGGCGCGAAGTATACGTTCAGGGCCACGGAGGAGGCGTTGCCGGACGGTTCGGGCCACGCGATTCCACTTCCGACGACGCCGACCGGGCGCGGTGCCGCGCTTTCGAGATCCCGGACATCGACCCGGCCCGGGATGTCGCCATGTAAGTGACAGGTTCAGACCGCCGGAGCCGGCCGCCGAACCCCTGAAACGGTAGAGGCTTCCCGTCTGACCCCCAAATGAAGTTCCCGAGCGATCAAAGGAGCGATGAAATGAGTGAAAACAGTCCGATCATCGAAATGCGTGGCGTCAATAAGTGGTACGGAAACTATCACGCTCTACGTGACATCAACTTCACTGTGAACAGGGGCGACAAGATCGTCATCTGCGGCCCGTCCGGCTCCGGCAAGTCCACCATGATCCGTACCCTCAACTGGTTAGAGGCGCATCAGGAGGGCGAGATCATTGTCGATGGCGTTCACCTGCACGAAAAGATGAAAGACATCGATAAGGTGCGGATGGAAGTCGGGATGGTTTTCCAGCACTTCAACCTCTTCCCACATCTGTCGGTGCTGCAAAATCTTATGGCTGCGCCGATGTGGGTGCGTGGCATTGCCAAGGCGGAAGCGCGTGAGACGGCAATGAAATACCTTGAGCGGGTCCGCATTCCCGAACAGGCTGACAAATATCCCGGCCAGTTGTCAGGCGGCCAACAGCAAAGGGTCGCGATCGCGCGCTCCCTTTGCATGAATCCCAAGGTGATGCTGTTTGACGAACCCACATCCGCGCTGGATCCGGAAATGGTGTCAGAGGTGCTCGATACGATGGTCAGCCTTGCCCAAGATGGGATGACAATGGTTTGCGTGACCCACGAAATGGGCTTCGCAAAGGCTGTTGCGGATCGTGTGATCTTTATGGACGCAGGTGAAATCATCGAAGAAAACGAGCCTGTGCAGTTCTTCGAAAACCCGCAGAACGAACGCACGCGCAATTTCCTTGGCCAGATTTTGCAGCATTGAGGCAATGTCCCAATTTATTGACGCCAAGGGCGTTAACGCGCCCGTCCCTGGCCTTGGATCATTGGTCCGGGGGTATAACGTGTCCCGATGACCAGCTCGCTAAACAGTAAACGTTTTGGTTTTCTGCTTTTGCCGGATTTTCCGATGGCCTGCCTAACATCGGCCATCGAGCCGTTGCGGGCCGCCAATGAGATCGGCGAAAAAGCCGTGTTTCAATGGCAGCTGATTTCCGAAGATGGCACTCCTCAAAGATCCAGCGCGGGCGTGGTGTTCCAGCCAGACGCCGCGCTGGATCACGTTCAACAGGTCGATATGCTAATCGTGCTGGCCGGCCCCAAAAGCCAGCCCGTGGATCCGGGAAAGACCTATGGCAGGCTGCGTTTTCTGTCCCGCCACGGCACCCCGCTAGGCGCGATAAGCGCAGGGGTTTTCCAGCTTGCCAGAGCAGGTGTGACAGGCGGACAGCTTTGCTCCGTGCACTGGTGTTACAGGACAGCCTTTGAGAATGAGTTTCCGGATCAACCTATCAGCGATGACGTCATCGTTTTCGGACCCAACCTCCTGACAGCATCGGGGGCGGCGGCCGGGTTCGACATGATGCTTTCGGTGATTGAAACCGCCATCGATGCCAAGGTCGCAACTGAGGTCGCGTGCTGGTTTCAACATCCGATCAGACGCACCGGAGGGGTGCGGCAAAGAAAGCCGTCTTTAAGGTCCGAAGAAACTACCGATGCCCTACCAGGGCTGGTGAAGCAGGCCATCGAGCTGTTTGCAACCCACATTGAAGAGCCGCTACCCATGTCTGAAGTCGCCGGGACCCTGAATGTTTCGTTACGACAGCTGGAACGATGTTTCCGAGGGGCCGTCAATGAAAGCCCGGCGCGATACTATCGTATAATGCGCCTGCGTGCGGCCAGGCAGCTGGTGCGCTATACCAACAGATCCATGGACGCGATCGCGGCGGCTATCGGCTATAATAGCACTTCAATGTTGATTCAGAACTACAAAGATCAGTTTGGAATCCGCCCAACCCAGGATCGCGCGAGAGCCAACAGTTTTCGGTTGGAAGCGAACCTTTCGCCGCCCTCTCTCGATCCCAATCGGAACTTCAGTACCAATAACTCGCAAGACCCCTTGCAATCAGCGCGATGACCGATTCCGGGCGGGACTTGACATTTAACGGTCCCGGCTTCTCACTGCATCTTGGCGTGGTCGATCTCCAGCAGGCCGAAGGCCCGGGCCTGCATCTCCGTCGGCGTTGCGCGCCCAGCCCATCCTCAAGTCGCGGCAAGGCTGACGTTTAGTCCCCGGCGATCGGCTCTTACAAACAGATCAAGCTCATGGGCATATGTGGGGGCGAAGCGTTCGTACCAGCCCGGCAATTTCCCGGAAGCGTCTAACCCGCGGCTTCGGTCTGGATGTACCTGAACGTTGGGGCCTGAGGGGTCTGCAGCATGCCCTTGGATCCGTTGACTTCGAACCGCTCGTCTTGACCGTAGACCGCGCGCCGGAGGCATCCGCATCGTCAGCATCGCTGTGTCTACCTCTCGGGTCTCCTCGAATGCTGGATCGACCAGTGCGGCCCCCATGGCGAAGATCTCCACTGGATGCTCGCCGGTAATCCAGCGGGCGAGATCGTAAATAGGGCTCCCTTTTCTCCTCGGAGAGCGCCGGACGTTCGCGTGAACTCCACCGTCGGCGGTGCAGCGGTCCGGGAGGTTACGAGAATCATCTCGATCCGGCCGATCTCGCAAGCATTGACTGCGGCCTTGATGCCGGCGTATCCCGCGTCGAAGCGTCGGTTGAGCGCTATCGCAGCAAAGATCCCTGCCGCGCGCACCTCGTTGACGATCTGCTGACCGGTTTCAAGATCAAAGGCGAGTGGCCTCTCGCAGAGAAACGGTGTCTTTGCTGCCGCGCATGCCGCGGCGGTTCCACCATGCGAGGCGGTGGAAGACGCGATAATCACACCACCGACCCCAAGCTACATAACGGCGTCGAAGCGGGTGCCGCTCGCATGCGCCTCGATCTCGCGCTTAAGACGAGCCAGCCCCGTGCCGTCAAGAGCGCCAGCCATGGCGAGCAGCAGGTGAATGTTTCCGAAGGTCAAACTGCGGTCTCCGAGCATCGGTGCACAGACCGCCGTGAGTACGGCCCAGCGGTCGCCGCAATCAACCCTGGCCTCCTCAGCTCGACATCTCGATAAGGATCTTCTGGTGATGGGTGCCGGGCTCGGCCAGTGCGTCAAAGCCCTTGGTCACTGCATCTTCGAGAGCGATCCGGCCAGTCACCAAGGTCTCCACCGGAAACGCGGCCGAGGCAATCCTTGCCGGTGATCTCGAAGCATCTGTCGCTCAGCGTCCCTACAACATGGGACAGATGGGCGTCGAGTACGTGCTGAAGCTCGCCGCTGGCGAGGAACTGCCGGAAGAGATCGATACTGGTGCCATACTCGTGACGCCCGAAAACGCGGCCGAGTTTCAGTAACGGTCACCAGTCAAGGCACGTCGACATACCTGCCTGCCGGCCCCCGAGCGGGGAGCGGCATTCTCTGTTGTCGCGAACTCGAGCTGCGGCATGTATCGTCGGCTGACCAATGCGACACGGTCGAGCGCCCACGCCAGCGAGCTTGCCAGCCTCCGCTTCACGATCCGGCGGCGGCACAGAGCCGTGAAGCCCTTGATTCCGCAGTGCCTCCGCACGATCCCAAGGACCGGTCCGAGGCCGTGCCCGGCTGGCGCGGCCTCCAGCTTGGGCCCGGCGCAGCCAGCCGCCGTAAGTTCACAGCTTCCGCGTCTCCGGCACTTCCCGGCATCGCAAGGATCACAGGCAGCGCCCCGTCCCGGTCCTGCACTTCCGTTCCGTGGACACCGGGCCGCATCTCTCTCAGGCCTGCCGTCCAGGACGGCTGAAGCCGCAGTCATAGGCAGCATGAAGGACAGGCATGTATTCCCGTGTCGGAAACGATCGACGATCTTGAGTGATCGGCGGGCATGGTGTCCGGCCCGTCGGCGGATCTCGCGGGGCACGACTCCCTGATCGCCGAGTTCCGCGCGAAGGCCGCGTTTCGGGCTGCGCGCATCGTCGGGCCGGACCGCCGCCGCCATACCGGCTGTGCTGAAGTCCGAATCCGGCCGGGTATTTCTGGCCTCCCTTCCTCCGCTCGGGCAGTTCCCGGGCCGCATGGCGATGGCCCGGACCGCGGGCCTGCGCGCGCTGGATCCCGTTTTGTTCTCTCTGAAGTTCCGGTTAATGCGGGCGTTCAAAGCGCGCTCCGTAAAGCGAGCGCCGGTATTGAGGATGGATTGCGCGTTGAAACAACGGCTATACGCTCACGTTTCAGGCAACCGAATGCGCCGCCGTAACCAGTGCGTGATGCAACGATCCGGCCGAAGAACGGGGCCCGAGCACAGACCATCCGCCATCATCGCGGATCAGGAAACATCCTGTATGGTGGATTGTGGTATGAACAACCTGACCTGCCAGCATAGCACGTACACTCGCCGCACAGCTACGCTCAATAAGGTCAAACGCCGCCGCACCGGCCACATCAAACCTGCACCAGCCATCAGTCTGCTCTACAACCGACGCCGCACACTTCAATGCGATTTTCATCTCTGCAACCAGCAACTCGTGATCGTCATGTGATGCGGCGACCATCCAGCTCCGCGGACCAATCCAGAACGCGGAAAAGACATCCCCAACAGCCATCGCACCTACCTCTGGCAGGTCAAAGCCCAGAAAATCCTTCGCCGACTCAGCCGCCTCCGCGTCATGGTCCTGCCGTGCGCTGAGGGATGCCAGCGCCCAGTCGGGGTTTTCCAAAATGGTCAGGCCACCGAT
Source organism: Rhodobacter sp. (assembly GCA_026708635.1). GTDB lineage: Bacteria > Pseudomonadota > Alphaproteobacteria > Rhodobacterales > Rhodobacteraceae > JAPOUP01. The sequence continues at coordinate 4,990 of JAPOUP010000247.1, read as the reverse complement.
CGTATCGACGCGGGCAGTCTCCCCGCCCAATGGAGTGACGGGTTTCAGATCAGACACGAAGCTTCTCCCCTTCCGGGTCAACAAAATGGGCACTGACGACTTCCACCGCTACTTCGACCCCTTCAAGCGGGTTGACCGCACGGAGGATTTCGCCCTTGCGGGCCCCACCCCGCTTCAGAAAACCAAGACCGATGGAATGGCCAAGCACCGGCGAATACGCTGCCGACGTGATGTAGCCCTGATCATGGGCGGCATCGACCGGCCCGCCCTCGGCCATCAGATGCGACCCGGCGACAACCGGGTTGGTCGGATCCACTGGACGCAAGCCCACCAGCCTGAGCGCATCCTCGGTGTTCAGCCCCTCACGCTCGGAAAGCGTATTGCCGATGCAATCCTTTTTCTTCGACACCATGCGTCCCATGCCAAGGTTCAGCGCCGTAGTGGTGCCATTCAACTCATTGCCGGCCGGATGGCCCTTTTCGATCCGCATCACGCCAAGAGCCTCGGTGCCGTACGGGATCACGTCGAACTCCGCGCCCACCTCCGCCATCCGCCGCATAAGCGCGTCGCCATAACGAGTCGGCACGGCGATCTCATATGCCAACTCGCCGGAGAACGAGATACGGAACAGTCGCGCCCGCAGGCCGTCACATACAGTGATCTCACCGCAGGCCATAAAAGGGAACGCGTCGTTCGAGATGTCGAAGGCAGGGTCCACGATCTTTTGCAGCAGTTTGCGGCTGTTCGGCCCGGCCACCGCATATTGCGCCCACGCCTCGGTGATGGAAGCCAGCTGCACGTCCAGATCCGGCCAAAGGCATTGGCGGGCAAATTCCATATTGCGATAGACCAGAACCGCATTCACCGTGGTGGTGGTGACAACGAAATGATCCTCGGCCAAGCGGGCGGCGGTGCCATCGTCATAGGCCACGCCGTCCTCGCGCAGCATCAGACCATAGCGCACTTTGCCAACCGGCAGTTTGACAAAACCATTGGCATAGATTTTGTTCAGGAACTCTGCCGCATCGGCCCCCTGCACGTCGATTTTTCCCAGCGTGGTCACATCGCAGATGCCGACCGAACCGCGCGTGGCCAGCACTTCGCGATCCACGGATTGCCGCCAGTGGGTTTCGCCGGGTTTCGGGAACCATTGCGCCCGCAGCCAATCACCGGCCTCGACAAAGACCGCGCCCCGTTCCTCGGCCCATTTATGGCTGGGGGTCAGGCGCGTGGGACGGAACTCCTTGCCTACCGAGCGGCCCGCAAAGGTGCCCATGGCAACGGGCGTGTATGGCGGGCGGAAGATGGTGGTGCCGGTTTCGGGGATGGATTTCCCGGTCAGCTCGGCCATCACGGAGAGCGCACCGACATTGGAGGTCTTGCCCTGATCGATGGCCATGCCCAGCGTAGTGTAGCGCTTCAGGTGCTCGACGGAGATGAAATTTTCCTGATGCGCCAGTTTCACGTCCTTGACGGTCACGTCATTCTGCTGATCCAGCCAGGCGCGTTTCGTACCCTTCGCATGCCAGAAGGGCTTGAGCGAAACGGCCATGTCCTCGGCTTCGGGCAGATCAGGTGGTTTGGCCGTTATGCCCAATGTCCGGAGCGCTTGAACAGCGGCCCCGGCCCCGCCAGACAAAGCGCCTGCGGTGGACAGGTCACCCTTCGCGGCACCCGCGACAGCCATGCCCGTTGGCAGGGCATCTCCCGGCACAAAAGCGGCAATTCCCGCGTCCCAGGCAGGACGCCCGCGCTGATGACACGTCAAATGGACGTTCGGGTTCCATCCGCCCGAAACCGCCAACGCCCCACAAGAAATGTCCCGCGTCTCGCCATTTCGCAGGCGAATGCGGATGGATTTTAGGCCCAAACGACCAGAACTGTCAATCACTTCGGCCCCTGCGAAAAGCGCGGCCCCGTCCACTTTCGGCGCATTCGGGCGCACATCAACCACCGCTGCCAGGTTCACGCCCTTGGCGATTAGATCCCGCGCGGTGCGGTGCCCGTCATCATTGTTGGTAAAAAGCGCCACATCCTGCGCGGGTGTAGCTGCCCAGCGGTTAACATAGGCGCGCATGGCACCGGCCAGCATCACGCCGGGACGGTCGTTATTGGCAAATGCAATCGGACGCTCCGTGGCCCCCGCAGCAAGGATCGCCCGTTTCGAATAGATCCGCCACAGCACTTGACGCGGCTTGCCGGCCTCAGGCTGGGGCAGATGGTCCGAGACCCGCTCGACCGCGCCGTAAATTCCGTGGTCAAACGCTCCGATCACCGTGGTGCGCGGCATGAATCGCACATTGCCCGCCGCCACCAGTTCGCCCCGCACCCGCTCGGCCCAGGTCGCGCCGGACTGATCCGACAGCGGGCTCGTTTCAGCCAAAAGCCGCCCGCCAGGACGCAGGTCCTCCTCGGCCAGGATCACCCTTGCCCCGGCCCGGCCCGCCGTCAGCGCCGCCGACAGGCCGGCGGGCCCGGCGCCGATTATCAGAAGATCGCAATGCAAAAACCCCTTATCATAAACGTCCGGATCGTCTTCAAATGAGATCTCGCCCAAACCCGCCGCACGGCGAATTACGGGCTCATAGATCTTTTCCCAGAAGATCGCGGGCCACATGAAGGTCTTGTAATAGAACCCCGCGGTAAGGAAGTTTGAGAGGCAGTCATTCACCGCCAGCGCATCGAATTTCAGCGAGGGCCAGGCGTTCTGCGACCGTGCCTCCAACCCGTCATAGAGTTCCGTCACCGTCGCCCGCGTGTTTGGTTCCTGCCGCGCGCCACTGCGCAAATGCACCAAAGCGTTGGGTTCTTCCGAGCCTGCGGTCAGCGGCCCGCGCGGGCGGTGGTATTTGAAGGACCGTCCCATGAGCCGCACGCCATTTGCCAGCAGCGCCGAGGCCAGCGTATCGCCCGGATGGCCCTGATAGTTTCTGCCATCAAATGTAAAATTCAGCGTGCGGTCACGGGAAATCAGCCCGCCCTGCAAACGGTTCACCTGCGTCATTTGCCGCGCCCTCTTTCACGCGCCACATCCCGGGCCAGTTCCACCGATGTGATCTCATGGGTGAGCGTGTCGCGCGTCACCACCAGCCAGGACCGGTCACCCTGTTCGTGGAACCACAGTTCACGATGCTCGCCTGCCGGATTGTCGCGCAGGTGAAGATAGTCGTGGAACGCCTTGATGGCGTTTTCAGCCCGCCAGTCGGGGCGGTCGATCAGGTTCGCGTCGCCCAGATAGGTGAACTCTTGCGCATCCCGTGGGCCCAGAATAGGGTGGTTGATGATCATATCCCGCTCCTCTGTCTCAGTGCAGGTTAGGCTGGGCGCCCTGCCCTTTCTCGTCGATCATGCACCCGCGCCGGAACCGGTCCAGCCGGTAAGCGGTGGCGGTCTCATGCCGGCGGTCGGTGGCCAGAAGATGGGCGAAGCAATAGCCCGAGGCGGGCGTGGCCTTGAAGCCGCCGTAACACCAGCCGCCATTGAAATAGAGGCCTTCGATATGGGTCCTGTCGATAAAGGGAGAGCCATCCATCGACATATCCATGATCCCGCCCCAGCTGCGCAGCAGCCGCACCCGCCCCAGCGCCGGAATCAGGGAGATGCCGCTTTCCATCACATCTTCTACCGCCGGCAGATTGCCGCGCTGCGCATAGGAATTATACATGTCAATATCACCACCAAAAACCAGCCCGCCCTTGTCGGACTGGCTGCAATAGAAATGCCCGGCCCCATAGGTGATCACACCCGAGATGGTCGGCTTCAGACCTTCGGACACAAAGGCCTGCAACACATGGCTTTCGATCGGCAGGCGCATGCCGGCCGTTTCCATTACGCGGCTGGATGACCCGGCCACGGCCACACCCACCTTGTCCGCGGCGATATAACCGCGCGAGGTTTCAACCCCCAACACCTTGCCGTCTTTGATGCGAAAACCGGTCACTTCGCAGTTCTGGATGATATCGACCCCCCGCCTGTCAGCGCCGCGCGCATAGCCCCAGGCCACCGCATCATGGCGCGCGGTGCCGCCGCGCCGTTGCAGCAGCCCGCCCTTGATCGGAAAGCGGGCATCCTCAAAGTTCAGGAACGGATACATCGCGCGCACCCCGTCAGCGTCCAATAGTTCGGCATCCGATCCGTTCAGGATCATCGCATTGCCGCGCCTGCGCGCCGAGTCACGCTGTGCATCGGTATGTACGAGGTTGAGGACCCCGCGTTGGCTGACCATGGCATTGTAATTCAGGTCCCGCTCCAGCCCCTCCCAGAGCTTCAGTGAAAACTCATAAAAGGGCTCGTTGCCGTCCAGCAGGTAATTCGAGCGGATGATGGTGGTGTTGCGGCCCACATTGCCACCACCGATCCAGCGCTTTTCCAGAACCGCGATCCGCCCTTGATCAAACTTGCTCGCAAGATAATAGGCCGTCGCCAACCCATGCCCGCCGCCGCCGACAATCACATAATCATAGTCGGGCTGCGGCACGGGATCGCGCCATTGCGGGCCCCACCCTTTATGGCCAGTCAATGCCTCTTTCAGAATACGAAACGCGGAGTAGGTCATGGCTACGCTCCCTCCCTGCATTCCACAGTGAGGGATCGTTGCCCGCCGTAACAGAAGTAAATGCGACATCCCCTGCCGAGTTCGCGGCAACGCTGAATTTCACCCGATTGTGGGGTTTGGTCGAAATTCTGGCCCCGGCGGTTTCCGGTCCGTTATCATCGGGGCGTGTCGGGCAGGTGCCTCGCATTCGACGAGGTCTCCGCCTGCCGCGTCGTCGATCCCACCAAACGCCAGCCGCTCCCTGGGGTGAGTAAGCTCTTGTAGGGAAGCCTGGAACGGCTCAACCGGGCCATCCAGGTGGGCGACGCGCACGACGCGATAAGGCGGGAACGAGATCCATAAGCGATGGAATGGACGCCCCGTCCGAACGGTGTCACGGCGCGCTAGCCTCGATTCCCAACGATGGCAATTCATGTGAGTCTGCCGACGTGCCCC
>JAPOUP010000093.1 GCA_026708635.1 Rhodobacter sp. | reverse complement strand
AATGGCCGGACTTTCCGATGACACGTGTTCCACTCGTACACCTGACACCAGAAATGATTGAGTGGGCAAAGTCCCGAGGAATCGCTTCGCCAATTCCCGCCTCTCCTCCTCGGAAATCCGGCTAGTTTTGGAGTACACCCTCGCACTCACTCCCGTATGTTTCCCGTTCGATTGCTCCGCAGGCACCCTCCCCGACCGTGGGACACAGTCTCCGTCAAGGAGTTCACGCGTTTTCGGTTATCATCGCCGGGCAAAGGCCACTACCGGGACTACCGCCGTCACTACTCCGCGGTTCCGCATCGTGCGCGGCAAGGCGAAGCCGCAAATCCATATACGTTCGGCAATACAGATCCGGCGCAACATATAGGTTCTCATTCCGGCCAAAGTGCCCGTTCGTAAGGGTATTTCACTACGCGGGTGTTTCGCGTAACCTGCCGTCAGCCCACCAACTGCGGAGAGGAGATCAATGGTATGGCCGCAAGAAAAGGCACCCGATCAACCAACGTTCCCAAGGAAGAGCTTCTGGAATTCTACCGTTCCATGCTGCTCATCCGCCGGTTTGAGGAGAAGGCAGGCCAGTTATATGGCATGGGATTGATCGGAGGTTTCTGCCATCTCTACATCGGGCAGGAGGCGGTCGTGGTGGGACTGGAAGCCACCGCGAACGCCGGCGACCAGCGCATCACCAGCTATCGCGATCACGGACATATGCTGGCGTGCGGCATGGACCCCCGGGGAGTGATGGCCGAACTGACAGGACGCGCGGGCGGCTATTCCAAGGGCAAAGGCGGGTCGATGCACATGTTCTCCAAAGAAAAGGAATTCTACGGTGGACACGGCATAGTCGGCGCTCAGGTGCCGATCGGTACGGGTCTGGCATTCGCGAACAGATACCGGGCGAACGATGCCGTGAGCTTCACGTATTTCGGCGACGGCTCCGCCAACCAGGGCCAGGTTTACGAATCCTTCAACATGGCCGCACTTTGGATGCTGCCAGTGATATTCGTAATCGAGAACAACCAGTATGCGATGGGCACGGCGCAGAGGAGGTCAACCTCCACTCCTAACCTGCACAGTCGCGGGAAAGCATTCGGTATCCCAGGCGAGGAGGTGGACGGCATGGACGTGCTGGCGGTGAAAGCCGCGGGCGCAAAGGCCGTGCGACACTGCCGTGCCGGAAAAGGACCGTATATCCTTGAGGTCAAGACCTACCGCTATCGCGGTCACTCGATGTCGGATCCAGCGAAATACCGTACCCGGGAAGAGGTCCAGAAGGTTCGCGAGGAACGCGACCCGATCGATCACGTGCGCCAGATTCTGCTGACCGGAAAGCACGCCGGAGAGGATGATCTGAAAACGATTGACCGGGAAATCAAGGATATCGTCAACGACGCGACGGAATTCGCGAGGGAAAGTGCCGAGCCGACGGCCGCGGAACTCTGGACCGACGTATATGACGAGGCCGTCTAATGGCACAAAGCTTACAATCCGAATCAAATGTCATTAGTGGAGGCGTCAAGCCACCCGCGCGACCATGGACGGAGCGGACCGAAATGCCTGATAACCAGAAATTCCGGAGACAGACCCATGGCCACTAAAATCCTGATGCCGGCGCTGTCTCCCACGATGGAAGAGGGAACACTGGCGAAGTGGCTGGTTCGTGAAGGCGACGCCGTATCTTCCGGCGACATAATCGCGGAGATCGAGACGGACAAAGCGACGATGGAATTCGAGGTCGCTGACGATGGCGTGATCGGAAAGATCCTCGTGGCCGAGCGAACCGAGGGGATAAAGGTCAATACACCCATCGCGGTAATCGTCGGCGAAGGCGAGGACGTGGGTGAGGAGTTCGGCGAGATGACGGTCCCTGATCCCAACGTATCATCGGAAAACGCGTCGTCGGGAAGTGAGGCTCCGGACTCCACTCCGGCAAAGGCTTTGCCCGCGCAATCCGCCATGCACGGCGGAGACCCGGTGCCGGACTGGCCGGAAGACTGCGAAATGAAGTCCCTGACGGTGCGCGAGTGCCTGCGGGACGCGATGGCCGAGGAGATGCGCCGCGACACTGATGTCTTTATCATGGGCGAGGAAGTCGCGGAGTACCAAGGCGCCTACAAGGTAACGCAGGGGCTGCTCGAGGAGTTCGGCGACCGCCGGGTCGTGGACACGCCCATCACCGAGCACGGCTTCGCGGGGGTTGGAGTGGGCGCGGCCTTCGGCGGCCTTAAGCCGATCGTTGAATTCATGACCTTCAACTTCGCCATGCAGGCATTGGACCAGATCGTCAACTCGGCCGCGAAGACGCTCTATATGTCGGGTGGCCAGATGGGCTGTCCCATCGTATTCCGGGGGCCCAACGGAGCCGCCGCCCGGGTGGCGGCGCAGCATAGTCAGGATTACGCGGCCTGGTATATGCATATTCCGGGACTGAAGGTTGTCATGCCCTATTCCGCAGCCGACGCGAAAGGTCTCCTCAAGGCCGCGATACGCGATCCAAATCCGGTGATTTTTCTGGAAAACGAAATCCTGTACGGGCAGAGTTTCGATGTTCCGGACATTGAGGATCTGATTGTTCCGCTTGGAAAGGCGCGCATCTGGCGAGAGGGTGACGACGTAACGATAGTGAGTTTCGGCATAGGAATGAAATATGCGCTTGAAGCGGCCGCCCAGTTGGAAAAAGACGGTGTAAGCGCGGAAGTCATCGACCTTCGGACCCTGCGTCCGATGGACACGGATACCGTGATTCGATCCGTAATGAAGACCAACCGCTGCGTGACGGTGGAAGAGGGATGGCCTCAGGGCTGCGTCGGCAACTACATCTCCTCTGCGCTGATGCAGCGGGCTTTCGACTACCTTGACGCTCCGGTCCTGAATTGCACCGGTAAGGACGTGCCGATGCCGTATGCAGCGAATCTCGAAAGGCACGCGTTGGTGACCACGGACGAAGTCATGGAAGCTGTCAGACAGGTGACCTACGCTGAGGGAGAAGCGTGATGCCGGTGGAAATCCTCATGCCAGCGCTATCTCCCACCATGGAGGAAGGTACGCTGGCGAAATGGCTTGTAAAGGAAGGCGATCAGGTATCATCGGGTGACCTGCTTGCCGAAGTCGAGACGGATAAGGCGACGATGGAGTTCGAAGCCGCGGATGATGGTGTAATCACAAGCATATTGGTCGCGGAAGGCACCGAAGGCGTAAAAGTCAACACGCCGATCGCGGTCCTGCTTGGCGAGGGCGAAGACAGTAACGCCGTAGCGGCACGCCCGTCCCTCCCCGCGGCGGCGACGGATCCCGAACCGGTATCAACCGCTCCATCAGCTCCGTCGGCGCCGAAGAGAGCCGTGACCCGGGAGGCGGCGGGCGAGAGCCGGGTGTTCGCCTCTCCGCTCGCGCGCCGGATGGCAAGGGAAATGAGTCTCGACCTGGCCCGGATAAAGGGCTCCGGCCCAAAGGGCAGAATAGTGAAAGCCGATGTGGAGGCCGCGGCCGCGGAACCGGCCCTAGCTCCACAGTCGACACCTTCGGTCCCGGCGGCCCCGCCTCTCTCGGAACCATCCTTCGATTCCGTACTGAAAATGTACGACGGACGAGATTTCGAGGAGATTGCCCTCGATGGGATGCGAAAGACGATCGCCGCAAGACTCTCGGAAGCGAAGCGGACAATTCCGCATTTCTATCTTCGGCGCGAAATCCGTCTTGACAAGCTTCTCGATCTTCGCGCTCGGATCAACCGGCAACTCGAAACACGTGGGATCAAGCTTTCGATCAACGATTTCATCATCAAGGCGTCCGCCCAGGCACTACAGCGCGTACCCGCGGCCAACGCGGTATGGGCCGGCGGACGGATCCTTCAGCTCAAACCGTCGGACGTCGCCGTGGCGGTAGCGGTGGATGGCGGACTTTTCACGCCCGTGCTCCGGGACGCGCACCTGAAACCGCTCTCGGAACTGTCGACTGAAATGAAGGATCTAGCCTCACGGGCCCGCGAACGCAGACTCGCGCCTCATGAATACCAAGGTGGAAGCTTCTCGATCTCGAATCTTGGAATGTATGGCATCGAAAGTTTTGACGCCGTCATAAATCCACCGCATGGATCAATTCTTGCAGTTGGTGCGGGAATCCGGAAACCCGTCCTCGCCGAGGACGGCCAGCCCGCATCTGCAACGATCATGAATGCCACACTCAGCGTAGATCACCGGGTCATAGACGGGGCACTGGGCGCCGAATTCCTGCAGGCGATCAAGGACAGTCTGGAAAACCCGTTGACGATGCTTGTCTGACACCACCCAGGAAACGGTCGTTAGGCGCTTTCCCGTCATGCGCTCGACACCGGGGGCTTCGTTCCGCCGCAAACCAGCCGTCATGCCGTTTTTGCCGACACGGCTTCAGGAAAACGCGTTTCATCAAAGCGTTTCCGGCGGGAGAGGCTCCCAAGGCGACGTCAGACCCTGACTCCCGTCAGTTGGTCCATAGAGACCGACGGCTGTGTGCATCCGGCCTCACCGACGATTCGGGCGGGAACACCGGCGACGGTTTTCTCCGCCGGTACGTCCTGAAGCACCACCGACCCGGCGGCGATACGTGAACAATTCCCGATCCTGATATTACCGAGCACCTTCGCGCCGGCGCCGATGAGAACGCCGCATCCGATCGTGGGGTGACGCTGCTGGTCCTCTTTCCCGGTGCCGCCCAGGGTCACCGAGTGAAGCATGGACACATTGTCGCCGACGATCGCCGTCTCGCCGATCACGATCGAATGGGCATGATCGATCATTATCCCTTTGCCAATCCTGGCGGCGGGGTGGATGTCGACGCCAAACACCTCGGAAATTCGCATCTGGAGGAAATATGCCATATCCCGCCGGCCGCGCCGCCATAACCAATGCGCCACGCGGTGGGCCTGGACTGCCTGGAAACCCTTGAAATAAAGCAACGGCTGCATGAGCCGGTGGCATGCAGGGTCACGGTCAAAGACCGCGACGATATCGGTGCGGGACGCTACACCCAAGGCAGGTTCGTCCCGGTATGCCTCATCGGCGATCTCCCGAAGGATCTGCTCGGACATCTCACCTGACGCAAGTTTCTGGGCCAGCCGGTAAGCCAAAGCCTGCTCCAGAGTCGGGTGGTGCAGGACCGTCGCGTGCACCATACCACCGAGAACGGGTTCCTGATCCACCGCGTGCTCCGCCTCTGTCCGGATCCGGTCCCAGACAGGATCCAGTTCGGCGAGTACCGCATTCGTTTCCGCCATTCGAGCCTCCTAACGCCGGCCAGACATAAACTATGTTCCGATCCGTCACGAAACGGAAAACGAACCTGACGCCATGTTCGGTCCCGTACAGTCCGATGACGGCACCCGATATCCCGGACGGTCCTCCATGCGGGACGGTCTGGAACCCATCCTGCCATAACCAGACTTATGGATTATTGGATCAATGCCGCCTGAATTGCAACGAGGAAAACCGCATGTGATGCATCAATTTCTCTTGACATCCCAACAGGATCCCGGTACCAAGCTACCAAGCCGCTCGTGGACCTACACACGGCACATGCGCAAGACAGGAGTATTGCACCATGACCATCCCATCACCGATCACCAGTGCGCTTGCGGCCATCGGCGCGCTTGCCGGCCTCGCCCTAGCTGCCCCGGCCCTGGCTCAGGACACCACCGTCACGGAAGGCGAGACGGCGACATTCCAGGTCACGGTGACACGGAAGCCTGGAATCTTCTTTCCGAGCGACCGCATCCGTGTGTATTATGCCGATCACGGCGACACCGCGACAAGGGGTACGAGCGATCATGGTGTCGGCGTGGATGGTGCCGACTATCCGTGGCTGAACCCATGGGTGCACTATGTCGAGGGCGGGATCGGCCAACCGCTGACGATCTCGGTACCGACGTTCGCGGACGACTTGGTGGAAGGGGATGAGACCTTCAAGATCAGGGCGGTCGGAATCAGGGCGCTGACCCAATGGTGGCAGAACACGCCGCTGCCCATCTGGAACGTCAACGGCCTGCCCACCACCGTCACCATCCAGGATGCGACGCCCGCACCGGCGCCCGAGCCGATCAACTGGGGCCTGGCCGCCTG
>JAPOUP010000179.1 GCA_026708635.1 Rhodobacter sp. | reverse complement strand
GGACGCCGGAGGCTGGCCACGGCCGCCGGAACCGCGATAATTGTGCAAGAGGCTCAACCAAGAGGCTCAACCCGGAAAACCGGGGTGAAACCGGCGGGAGCGAGCGTTGACGTCGGGTCGAAACCGTCGTGGTTCTCGGTGGTGACGACGTAGAGCGCGGGCCCGACATGCTTGAAGAAATCCCGACCCTCGAGGATCCGCACCGCCTGATCGATCGCGATACGGCCCTGGATAACGGTGGAATCCGTCGGCGCCGCAAGGATCTGGCCGCGCGAGATGCCCCGATCGACGCCAGGCGTGAAATAGTAGGAAACCACCTTGACCTGATCGGAGAGGCCCCGCGCGCGCAGGATCGGCACCGCGGCCTCGGCCGTCACCGCCGTACCCGCGATGTACCGAAGATCGGGATAGGTCTCGAGCGCGTCCTCGACGAGCTTTGACTGGGCCTCCTTGCCGGTGTCGCCATAGAGGGTGTCGACAACCTCCACCGCCCCGGCCTCGACGGCGGCCAGAAAACCCGCGTTGCCCGCCTCAACCCAGCCGGCCCCGGCCGGACCGGGGAACCAGGCGACCTGAACGGTTGGCCCCCCGTCGGGATGCGAGGCCGCGAGGAACTCTCCGGCCTTTGCGCCCATTTCACCGAAGGACACGAGCGACTTCGCGCTCAGCTCCGTCGAGGACATTCCGTTGATCACATCAATGACCGGAATGCCCTGGCCGCGGATCTCACCGACAAGGTTATTCAGACCGTCGAAGGAGATCGCGCCGATCACGACGGCGTCAGCTCCGGCTGAGACGCAGTCCTCGATCTGGCTGATCTGGGTATTCAGCTCCGTGTAACCGCCGGCTTCCACGAGCTGCATCCTGACTCCCAGACGTTCGGCCTCGGACGCCACACCGTAATTCACGCCCAGCCAGTAAGCGTCCTTCATATGCGGGAAGGACACGCAAATTTCCCATTCCTCGCTTGCCCGCTCGAGCGGCACGTAATCGACCGACGTCCGTGGGCTCGACATGTCGAAGGGAGGATCCCATCTCTCGACGGCATAGGGATACCAGGTGTCCTGTGCGAGAGCCGCGGCCGACAAGAGCGCCATTACCGCCACGCCCGTAACTCCCTTCACGCCAATGTCACGAAGTTTCATGAGTTCATCTCCCTTTTTGACTGAGTTGGAACTGTGGACCGAACGGCCCCTCTCGATGTCGGATATGGTAATGCGCCGAGAGAACCATGAGAAATTCAAAATAAACTAAAATATTATCTGTTTTTCTGATTAATTATCGTCGGCCAACTTCAGGTCCGCGGATGTGCAATGGCTGCGGAAACTATGCGATTGTCCCGTCAATATGGCATCAGGACTTCATCATTCCGATCCTCCGACCCGTAGAATCGGATTGACAGCCAGAATGACATCACCCATGATAATCATGGATATTTAAAAGAAAGGAATCTGAAAATCAGATGGATCCGTCACTCAGGCAGATCAGGTATTTCATCGCTGTCGCGAATGCGGGCCAGATCTCGCGTGCCGCGCGTGACCTGAACGTCTCCCAGAGCGCCATAACGACCGCCGTTCGACAGCTTGAGGATGTCGTGGGCTGCCCGCTCTTTCGCCGTCACGTGCGCGGCGTATCGCTAACCCATGACGGAACGATCTTCCTTCAGCACGCGCACCGGATCTTCGCGGCCGTCGACGAGGCGGTCCACGCGCCCCGTTCGATCCGCAGCACGCTGACCGGCAAACTGCGCATCGCCATGACCTACACCGTCGCCGGCTATTTCCTGCCGCAGCACCTCGAGCGCTTCACCCGCCACTACCCGGGGGTCGAGCTGCACCCCATCGAGGCCAGCAGGATCGATATCGAGTCCGGGCTATTGTCCGGCCAGTACGACATCGCGGTTCTCCTGACATCCAATATCGCCGACCAGGAAAGTCTGGCCTATGAAACCCTGATTCGCTCATCCCGGCGACTTTGGCTCTCGACCAGACACGATTTCCTCGAGCGGGACACCATCTCACTCCCCGATGTCGCGACCCAACCCTACATAATGCTGACCGTCGACGAGGCGTCCAATACGGCGCAGCGCTACTGGAATCAGGCCGGGGTCCGGCCGAAAACCCTCATGCGCACTTCCTCGGTCGAAGCTGTGCGGTCAATGGTCGCCAGCGGCATGGGCGTCACCATCCTGTCCGACATGGTCTATCGCCCCTGGTCACTCGAAGGCCTTCGTGTTGAGGCCAGGGACCTCACAAGCCCCGTTCCTACCATGGATGTGGGGCTTGCCTGGGCGGTGAATGTCGAACTGCCTCCTGTCGCCGCCGCGTTTTGTGAGTTCATACGCGCGGGTCCGATTTCGTAGGGTATCGGAGAGGAATTATGCTCTCCGATACCCTACCGGAGGCCGTGCGCTCCGAACGTCGGCTGGCGTACCGCCGCGATGAAGCCCGCGAGTGAGACCGGGATCCCGCCGTCCGCGGCGGTTCCGCCCGGCCATTCGCGGCGCCGGGACATGATTCTCCTCAGGCCATTCCGGCTTCCGCGGTCTTTGTAAACCCTGACTGGCCATCTCCGCGCTTCCCGTGAATGGACGCCAACGCGTCGCGTAAATACGCGATATGCGCTGTCTCCTCGATGATCTCGGCCAGGTACTGGGCACTCATGAGTGACGGTCCGACCCCGATGGTTCCATGGTTGGCCAGGACCGCGGCCACGATCCCGGGGTCAGCGAAAACGGGATTGATTTCACGTTCGGTTTGGGGCCCGCCTCCCGGCGCCAGCGGAATCAAGGGCAAACGACCCATCTTCTCGATCGACTGCACCGTCAGGCATGGGATCTCAAGACCGGCGCATGCGTAGCCCGTGGCCCACGGACTATGGCAGTGAACGATCGCCCTTATGTCCGCGCGCGCCCGGTAAAGTCCGAGGTGAAATCCCAGATCCTTCGATGGCCTGTGGGGGCTCGGCTCGATTCCACCGTCCATATTCACGATCTGCAGGTTGTCACGGCCGCACTCGTTGAACCCGACTCCGGACGGCTTGATCAGGATCGCGTCCTGGCTGTCGAGCCTAACCGAAAGGTTGCCGCCGGAATTCGTCTGTAGGCGCAGGTCGAAGCAACGCCTGGCCGTCGCGATCAACGCATCTTTCTTCTCGTCGATGTCTGACATATCCCAACTCCTTTCAGGCTGGCGCGAAGCTGTCGAGCGTATCGATGATCGCTCGCGTGGTTTCGGGCGCCGAGATATGCGCGTCAACCGCCGTCAGCGCGATGTCACCGCGAAGCGAGTCCGTGGCTCGGTCAAGAAAGACCTGCCGCAACACGGGATCCTCGATTGGGCCGCCGACACGATCCTGATGGGAAAAGCCTTCCATAGGCACGATCAACGCGGCCGGCCCTGTAGCCGCGTTAAGACTTTCAACAAGCGCATCCGCGACCAAGGTCATTTCCTCTTCCACGAGCTTCACGTGGGTGAACAGGCCTGAATGCGCGTAGCGCGGGCGATCAAGGTATTTTTCCGGAATCGACGACTCCTCGCCAAGGCCAATGAAGTTCAGCCCGCCCGGCAGAACGATCCGCGGGAGCTCCGCTCCGGCGCTGAACCGACCGGGCATCGGGACATGGGTGCCGGCAAGATGAATGCGCGTCAATTCGTGCGGCGTCAGATCGATTATGGCGCTAAGCGCGCCACTTTGGGCGAACCGCGCGAAGGCCGCCCCACCGTAACCGTTGGAATGAAACACCGTGCTTTCCCGACCTCCGACAGCAAGCGCCGACACCAGCGACGTGACGGCAACCTCGGTTGCGCCAAGTGCCGTAATGCCTATGGACGGGTCCGCGGCGGGGTCTATGACGCGGGTGTCCGGCACCCGACGCATACCGCAGAGGCCGGCCGTCAACGCCGCCGTGTTTTCCAGAACCTCGCGCAGCGCGGCGTTCAGCCCGCAGATATCCACCAGGGTCGGCACCAGAATTACGGACGAGTCGGCCACGAAAACGCGCGGGTCGAAAGGCATTGTGGTCACGAGCACCTTCGGGAACGCGGCGGGAAGGTCGCGCATGACACGAAGCGCGACCTCCCCGCAGGTACCTCCGCCCAAACCCAGTATGACCCGCATGCCGCCGTCAAGCGCCTCGACGGCGGCCTCGCGCGCGCGCGCCGCGGCGGCCTCCATCGCCCTGAGCTTTTCCGGCCCTCCCAGAACGGTGCCACCCGCTCCGAGCGACAGATCAACGGTGCGGGATGCGATACCGTATCCGGATAACCTCCGAGACAGATATCCGGCTTCCTCGGCCTTCGTTTCGAGCGCGGTCAACAGCAGGACACGCATCCGGCTCATACGCCCTGCCCTTCAGCGGACCTGCGGTCATACCGGCAATGATCCGTCACGACAGAAGGAGCGTGAATTCGACTGGCGGAACCGTGCGCGGGCCGCCCGTCGGCAAGCGCCGCACCCGCGCCCGTTATCGCTTTCAAGCCCGGCTCTCCTCGTAGGCCGCCTGCAGCGCGTCGAGCGTGGCGCGGTCGGTGGCCTCGCCGCGCAGGAAGGCATGCACGATATCGCCGCCCCGGTCCTGGAAGCCCATGTACCCCCGGTAGCGCGGCCGCAGCCACGACGTCTCGAGCGTCGCGCGGGTGTTGCGGAAAAAATCCCGCGAGGCGGCGTTGCAGCGGTCGCTGTCCCACGCGACGGCGTTGCCGGGCTGGCCGCCGGCGTCGAAGAAAAGCCCCGACTGGCACTCGGCCCCCGCGATCCAGAACGCGTATTCGGCGGCCAGGTCACGATGCGGGGAGGACGCGGAGACCGCGATGCCCGTGCCGCCGATCACCGTGCCGCGGGGTCCGTTGCCGCCGATCCCCGGAGCGTCCGCGAACACCAGGGGGAACCGGCGGTATCCGTCACGGCTGTAGTTGGTGTATCCGTAGCCGAACGGCGAGTAGCAGGGGCCGTCGGCGGTCCCGCCCATCCATTCGTACACCCCGATCGGGTCGAGGGCCAGGCACCGCGGATCCATCAGCGACGCGATCTCCCCCATCATCCCGAGAACGTCGCGGCCGGCACCGCGATCGACGAAGCCGGCCCCCTCGGCCACGGGCGCGTCCATGTTCCGCGCCAGGCCCATGAACGTCATCAGGGCGTTTATCGGGACCAGCGCGAAGCCGACCCGCCCCTCGCGCGCCAGCGAGACGACCTCGCCCCATTCGGCCGGCGGCGCCTGGATCCTGTCCGGACGGTAGGCGGCGACGGGCGTCGCGGCGTCAATCGCCAGCGCCCACTGGCGGCCACCGAACCGGTAGGAGGGATGCGACGCGCCGACGGACTGCGCGGCCAGGGTGGCCAGCTCCCCGTCACGGCCCGAACCGTCAAGCGCCAGCAGAAGTCCCGAGCGCGCGACCTCGCCGACGTGCGGATGGTCGATGACCATCAGGTCGTAGCTGCCCGCCATCTCCTCGATGGGTCGGTCGGCGAAGGCCTGGAGCGAGCGCCTCTCCCAGGCGATCGAAACCCCGGGACGAGCCTCTGCGAACCTCCCGGACGTGGCCACCATCGGGTCGAAGCCGCGGGAATGGTCCCAGGTCATGCCGCGAAGCTCAGCCACGCGCATCCGCCTCAAGCGCCGCGCCGGCCCGCCCGGCGAACCGGGACGCGTCGCGGTACAGCGCGGTCATATTCGTTCTGCCTGCTCCGCTTCCGCGCCGGAATGCCAACGGCATCGCTTGACTCCCTAAAATATGGGCCTTCCGCAAAACTCCGGTCTCAGTGGGTCTGTCAAGGATCCGGGAGGTCTTTCCATTGGAGATTGCATTCAAAGGACGACAGTTCCGATATTCCCACCATTAGAGCCTCTTGCAGAACTCCGCGGTTGAGCGGGTTTCTCCCTGAAAACGGGCTTTTTTCGACGGTTGCCTGGATATGGAGCCGTCCGTCCGGTATGCTGACGGTGATGAATCAACAACATACGGGGAGACGGCTCCATGTCCGTGGGAAAGTTCGTATCAGAGGCCTGGCACCGTATTCAAGGGGAACTTTTCCCCTTCCTCGCCGAGGAGGTCGGTCCGCTGGGGAAGACGCACCGCAGGTTCGTCGCCGTGCTGG
>JAPOUP010000015.1 GCA_026708635.1 Rhodobacter sp. | reverse complement strand
CGGCCGCAGGCAACTTCCGCAACCTCTCGACTTCCGCCTGCAGGCCAGGCGCGGTCCTCGATGCCCGGCGAACATCCTTCAGCTCCGCCCGCGCAGCCTCAAGCTTCGCACGGCCCCGCTCGTGCAGCGACCCGTAGCTCCCCGCCTTGCTCCGGGCCTCAATCCCGGCGCGGCGGAACTCCCCGCAGCGCGCCTCCGCCGCGTCCGCACGCGCGCGCTCCCGCCCGTACGGCGCCTTCCAGTCAATCCGCGAAAAGCCGGGTGCCTCCGGAGACCGGAAACCGGCTTCGCCATCACCGATGCCGAACGGAGCGGCAGGCTCGAAACTGTCGGCGCAAATCACCATGCGCCGGAAAATAGCGCAGCAAAGTTCCCGTTACCGGTCCCAATCTCACACCAGGAAAAACTCAATCGCAGGACCTCCAAACAACCCCGTCACCACATAACCGAACGTTTACGCTGGCGGTGCCCCATTCGACAGTCTGGCCCTTAAGTTATGTAACCAAAACTTTGATTTATTTATATTTTCCTATGTCTGTGCGTGAACTCGCGTAGATCATGTCATATGCGTTAGAATAAAGCTTGAGTGTCTCATCGACAAACTTCCTCGGATCATGATTATCTGCCAAAACGTGCTGTCGAAATTCTTCAAGCGAGATACACGAATGACGCGGGTCACCTATGAGCCGGAACAATGGCCCCTTGCCGAACCTTTCAAATTCGCTGGGTTCACGATCGAGACGCTGGAATGCGTCCATGTAACGGTGTCCCGCAACGGAAAAACCGGACAGGGAGAGGGGGTTCGCCCCGTGGTGTTCGCCGTGACGATGGAGCAAATCAAGACGGATTTGGATAGGGCCATCGCGCGGATTGCTGAAGGGGCGGATCCGGATGCCGTGTGCGCCGCCTTACCCGCGGGTCCAGCCCGGAATGCGCTCGACTGCGCGCTCTGGGACTTGTGCTCGAAGGAAAGCGGTCAAAGCGTTTGGGCGCTTGCGGGCCTCCCGGAAGGGCCAGCCGCAATCGACGTTGATCAAACGGTTGGCCTCGGCAGCAGTCGGGAAATGGCCGACGCGGCCCGGGCTTCGAGCCATGATATTCTTAAAATCAAACTGGATGGCCAAGGTATCGTCGAACGCATTGCCGCCATTCGAGAATCCCGACCCGATGCCGAGCTGATTGTGGACGCCAACCAGAGCTGGACGGTTGACCTGCTTCAGGGCGTCGTCGGAAAACTGGCTGATCTCGGGGTCAGGATGATTGAACAACCGGTGCGCCCTTCACAAGAGGAAAAACTTGCCAAAATCGACAGCCCAGTGCCGCTGTTTGCCGATGAATCCTGTCATGTCGCAACGGATGTCGTTCGGTTGAAGCGCTGCTATCAGGGCGTGAATATCAAGTTAGACAAGACTGGGGGCCTGACCGAAGCCTTTGCCCTGGCGAAGATGGCCCGGCAGGCCGGAATGGGCGTGATGGTTGGTTGCATGTCAGGTACGTCGCTTTCAATGGCCCCCGGCTATGTGATCGGGAGCCTTTCCGACTGGTCGGATCTGGATGGTCCGTTGCAACTGGCATCGGATCGGACACCTGCAATGCAATATCGCAACGGTCAGTTGAAACACTACGACACTGCCCTTTGGGGATAGTGAGATGCGGATGGCGGCTATGGCTGATTTAAATTCCCCCTACCTGATCTATCTGGGCGATACGCAGATCCAGGAGCTTGCAAAGACCGGCCTTGGCCTTGTCTACTGGAGACCTGAGCGCTGCCTTGGGCAACTCCGGGAAGAAAGCTGCGTTGCCGATCTCGGAATTCCGGATATGAGTATCGCCAAAGCCGTTGCCGCGGGTGCGCGGACCCTGGTTCTGGGCACGGCGTTCATAGGTGGCCAGATGCCACCGGAATGGATCGACAGAATCGTCGAGGCGCTGGAGGCGGGCATGGATGTGGCATCCGGCTTGCACACGCCTCTAAGCTCGTTTCCCGCCATAGCAAAGGCGGTTCGGACCACCGGCGGCACCACTCACGATGTCCGTCTGGCGAAAGGGACGTTTCCGGTTGCCAGCGGACTACCCCGCTCCGGGCAACGTCTCTTGGCACTGGGTACCGATTGCGCGGTGGGAAAAAAATACGCCGCCCTGGCGATCCACCGGGAAATGGTCGCCCAAGGAATGGATGCGACCTTTCGAGCCACCGGCCAGACCGGCGTTCTGATCGATGGCAAGGGGATTTGCGTTGACGCCATCGTCTCCGATTTCATCTCGGGCGCGGTTGAGCAACTGACACCTGCGGCCGAGGCGACCCATTGGGATGTCATTGAAGGTCAAGGAGCGCTTATTCATCCAGCCTATGCTGGCGTTTCATTGGGATTGTTGCATGGCGCGCAGCCAACAGCCTTTGTCGTTTGTCACGAAGACGGCCGCGAGGAACTATCGGCCTTCCATAGTCACAAAACCGCCAGTATCGCCGAAATTATTGATCTGACGGTATTGTTGTCCCGGCGCGTAGCGCCCGAGATCAGATGCGGTGGCATCTGTCTCAATACCTCTAAATTGAATGAAACCGACGCCCGGGATCGCTTGGCCGATCTAAGCGTTGAACACGGCGTGCCCGCCTGCGATCCGGTGCGCTTTGGCGTAAGCGAAATCGTCTCCAACCTTCGATGATGGTGATACCGGCGGATTGGCGAGACATTTCAAAGCGCCGGCGCAAAAAACCGCGACACATCTGTCGTTCCTCGCGAGAACTGGCCAATTCGGGAACATGAGCCGATCACGCGGTAGAATGGCGTTTTTACAACGCGCTGAACGATTATCGGCTGCCGCCGGCAAGATAAATGGCGTGCCTTTCAAGGCAGGAAAATCACTCGCCATCACCAGTGACGTGTCCATTGCCATTAGCTGGCCCATGCTAGGCAGTTCGGAGCGGTGTGATGCCAAAATAGCCGGCTAAAGCCGGACGTGAGCTCCAGGAAACCCGATTCCGCTCCACGTCGGGTCCGGCCTCAAACAGCGGCCGCCCGCTGCATGGACTGGCGGGGAGTCAGTTCCTCGGCAACCAGAAACGCCAACTCAAGCGCCTGTGACGCGTTGAGTCTTGGATCGCAGGCCGTGTGATAGCGATCCGACAGGTCCTCGTCCGTTACCGCCCGGACGCCACCGGTGCACTCCGTGACGTCCCGCCCCGTCATCTCGAAATGAACGCCGCCTGGCACGGTGCCCTCCGCCTGGTGGACCGCGAAGAACTCTCGCACCTCGCGCAGCACTGAGTCGAAGGGCCGGGTCTTGTAGCCACTTGACGAGCGGATCGTGTTGCCGTGCATAGGGTCACACGACCAGACCACGTCGGCCCCCTCCTCCCGCACCGCCTTTATGAGCCGTGGCAGGTGAGCGGCGACCGTTCCGGCACCGAAACGGGCGATCAGCGTCAGGCGTCCGGGCTCATTCTCCGGGTTCAGTTTGGCCATCAGCGTCTTAAGGTGACCGGTCGTCAGGGACGGCCCGCATTTCAGGCCGATCGGATTCTGCACGCCCCTGCAGAACTCTACATGCGCCCCGTCAGGCTCCCGGGTCCTGTCTCCGATCCAAAGCATGTGGCCCGAGCCCGCGAGCCATTGCCCGCTTGTGGAGTCTATCCGCGTCAGCGCCTCTTCATACTCCAGAAGCAACGCCTCGTGGCTGGTGTAGAAATCCACGCTTTCGAACTCATGGGGCGTGGCGGCCGTTATTCCTGCGGCCGCCATGAAGTCCAACGTATCCTGGATTCGATTTGCCATTCCACGGTACCGCTCGGCGTCATCCCGGTCGGTGAAACCGAGTGTCCAGGAATGCACGCGGCGCATATCCGCGAAGCCTCCGGTCGAGAACGCGCGCAGCAGGTTTAGCGACGCGGCGGCCTGTGTGTATGCCTGCAACATGCGACTAGGATCGGAAATCCGGGCCTCCCGCGTAAAATCGAACCCGTTTATGATGTCGCCGCGATAGCTGGGAAGTTCCGTTCCATCCCTGATTTCGGTTCGAGCGGAGCGCGGTTTCGCCATCTGCCCGGCAACCCGGCCCACCTTTACGACCGGAACCTTGGCGCCGAACGTGAGCACCATAGCCATCTGCAGGAAAACCTTGAAGCTGTCGCGAAGGTTGTCCGCGGAGAATTCGGCGAAGCTCTCGGCGCAATCGCCGCCCTGCAGAAGGAAAGCCTCTCCACGACCGACGGCACCGAGCCTATCCCGCAAAGTCCGGGCTTCCCCGGCGAATACGAGGGGTGGATATTTGGCAAGCTGGGCTAGGGCTTCGTCCAACTTTTCCGCGTCTGGATAATCGGGCATCTGGATCCTTGGCTTGGTGCGCCATCCGGACTTTGTCCAATCGCTCACTGCTCCCGCTCCTTTGAACCGGTTTCCGTTCGGCCGCTGTATACTTGCGCGGCCGATGGGTGCAAACCTTGAATTCCGACGAGCCGGGATCCAGACCGCGCCGATTCACGCTTTTTCTCCCCAAGGCATCTTGAGAGCGGCGAATATTGCTGTAACGGTCATGTACGTGGAAAGGAGCGTATTCCGATGCAGTTTGGACACCAGATGGTCAAGGTGGAGACCGTCAGCCTTAGGCCGAAGCGCTTCGTTTTCGTGCTGCAGGAAAAGTTCACGATGCTTTCTTTCGCCTGCGCACTGGAATCCCTACGCATAGCCAACAGGATGGCGGGCAGGACCCTCTACGAATGGATCATGACCGGGGACGGCGGAGAGGTGGCGCACTGTTCGGCCGGCACGGGGTTTCGGCTGGACTGCGACCTCGGGGAGCTCTCCCGTGACGACACGGTCCTCGTTTGTGGCGGGATCGATGTGCGGGAAGCGACCACGAAGAGAATGCTTAACTGGCTCAGGCGGGAAGCGCGGCGGGGCGCCACGATCGGAGGCCTGTGCACCGCGGGCTACACGCTGGCCAAGGCCGGGCTGCTCGACGGCAGGAAGGCCACGATTCACTGGGAGAACCAGGACAGCTTTCGTGAGGAGTTCGACGAGGTCGAGTTGACCAAGTCGGTTTTCGTCATCGACGGTAACCGAATCACCACGGCCGGCGGTACCGCATCGATCGACCTTATGCTAAAGTTGATCGCCGACGAACATGGAGAGGAACTCGCCAACGCCGTCGCCGACCAACTCATCTACTCATCGATTAGAACGGACCAGGACACCCAGCGCCTGTCGGTGCCAACCCGCATTGGCGTCAGGCATCCAAAACTCTCACTGGTCGTCCAGATGATGGAGCAGAACATCGAGGAGCCGATAAGCCCGTCGCTTCTCGCGAGCGACGTCGGCATGTCCACGCGGCAGCTCGAACGGCTATTCAGGAGATATCTGAACCGCTCCCCGAAGCGGTACTATATGGAACTTAGGCTTCAGCGTGCGCGGAACCTTCTAATGCAGACCGATATGAGCGTTATAAACGTGGCGCTCGCCTGCGGTTTCGCCTCGCCCAGCCATTTCTCCAAGTGCTACCGTGCGCAGTACGATACCACGCCCTACCGCGAGCGTGGCGCACATGCGGTTAGGAGCTCTAGCTGAACAGTGAGCGTTATTGCGGGCGTCCCCTGGTAATTTTATTCAATATTTTCAGTAATTTAGGATATTTTTCCTTTTCGCTGAATGCCTGGAAAACACTAAGCGAGCACGAAGTCCGGATCGCGTTACTGTCCGCGTATGCGCTGATTAGGAGGGTACGGGGACATGATTCGCTTCCATCCGGCAACCCTCACAGGAGCTTGACGAGAGCAACAATCAGCCCGCCCTGGGCGACCAGTGCGCCGAAGACCCACTTCAGGATCTCGGACTTCGCCTCTTCTATGCGCGCCTCGACCTTTGCGACTTCGGCCCTTACCCTTTCGACGTCAACCCTTACCCTTTCGACGTCAACCCTAGTTGCGAGATTCCCGTTGAGCAGCGCGACATGCTCCTCGGCGAGCGTCTCGGCCTGCCGCTCGGTGAAGCCGGAGTCGGTCAGGCGCTTGACGAAGCGGTGGGTATCGAATGCGATGGCCTCTGACATGACAGAATCATAGTGACGCCGGTGCCGTTAGACAAGCGCCATCTTGTTGCGAATGCCGCCGCGCTGGTCTGCGTCATCTCCGCGAAACAACGACAGTCGAAGACATTGATGGACATGGCTGCGCAAGCGCCCGTCCGGCCCTTATCCCTTGCCGGGCCGCCTTCCATCGTGCCCGCATGCTTTGACCGCGTTAA
>JAPOUP010000113.1 GCA_026708635.1 Rhodobacter sp. | reverse complement strand
CCGATGCTCAGGGCCGTCGCGAGCAGAACCGACGACGCCGCCACACGTATCGCCACGCCGAACATGTTGGCGAAGACATAGGCGTTCACTCCCGGGGCCATCGCCGCGGTCAGGACGGCGGAACGGAACTGCGCGTCCGTCAGGCCGGCGGCCGATCCGACAAGCCAGACGATCGCCGGATGCAGTGCCAGAGACACCGCGCAGACGTAGACGACGGTTGCCGTGTCGCCTGTCGGCCGGTAGCGGCGGAGCACGCCGCCGAGTCCAAAAAGCGCGGCGGGCAGTGCCGCGACCGCCATCAGGTCGACCGCGTCGCCCAGCGCCGAGGGCATGCGGAGATCGGTGACGTTTACGAGAAAACCCAGCGCGATGCCGATCATGAGCGCGTTCCGTGTCATGGATCTGAGGATCGATCTCGCCGCTTTCCCGATCCCGGACCCGCGCGTTCGCGCGATCTCCATGGCGGTAAGTCCCAGAACGTAGCAGAACGGAGCGTGAAACGCGACTATGGCGTAGTTGGGACCGAGCGCATCGGCGCCGTAGGCCCGCTCGGAAATCGGAAGTCCGAGAAGTACCGAATTCGAGAACAGCGTGCAGAAGCCGATCGCGACGGCGTCCTCCCACGGCCGCCCGAATAGAATCCGCGCTCCGAACAGGCCCGCCAGGAATCCGGCGGAAGCGCCGGCGAAAAAGCTTCCCAGAAGCGCCGGATCGAAGGTCTCGCCAATGTCGATCGACGCGATCGCCCGGAACAGGAGACACGGAATCGCGAAATTCTGGGTGAAGCTCACGAGCGCGTCTATCGCGCCGTCGCTGAGGTATCCTCTCCAGACCGCGGTATAGCCGAAGCCGATGACGAGGAATACCGGCAGGATTACGTCGAGCAGATCCTGCATCAGCTCACGGTCTTCCGGTCGCGGGACTCCCGCGCCGTAGGGGCGGCGATGACTTGCGGATGGAGGTGGAACCCCGGCCTAGAGATCATATCGTATGGTCATTCCGTCAAACGCGGGCGTGACGTTGTCAGGGGTGTCGGCATCCACCGCGGCGAAATCCATGTCGACATGCATGTTGGTGAGCACGGCCCGGCGCGGGGCGGCGAGCTCTATCCACTCCAGCGACCTCTCGAGATGCGCATGGGTTGGATGGGGTTTGCGGCGCAGCGCGTCCAGTACCCAGCATTCAAGGCCGGCGACCGCCTTCCAGGCCTCGTCCGTCATTTCGGCGACATCCGGAAGGTAGGCGAAATCCGCCACCCGGAAGCCCAATGAGGGAATCGAGCCGTGACTGACCCGGAAGGGCGTGAATTCGATGCAGCCGCCCGCGCCGGTCACGGAGAACGGACCGTCGATGGCGTTCATTTCGAGGATGGGAAGATACGGCGATCCCTCCGGCTGCGTGAACGCGTAGCCAAACCGGGAAAGAAGCTCACCTTGCGTGGGCTCGTCCGCCCAGACGGGAAGTCGTCGCTTCATGTTGAATACAACCATGCGCAGGTCATCGATGCCGTGCACGTGGTCGGCGTGGGCGTGGGTGTAGGCGACGGCGTCGAGCGTTCCCACTCCGGCGTCGAGCAGCTGCGCGCGAAGATCCGGGGACGTGTCGATCAGCACGCGGGTAACCCCTTCCCCGGAACTGCGCTCCACGAGCAGCGAGCACCTGCGGCGCGCGTTCCTCGGGTTTTCAGGATCGCAGTCGCCCCAGTTGCCGCCGAGCCTCGGGACCCCACCCGACGAACCGCATCCAAGGATGGTGAACTCGAGTTTCACCATCAGGATACGGATCCACGGAACGTGGCCTTGGCGAACAGCCGGTCAAAGTTAGCTTCGGTCCGCGCGGCGAAATCGGGATAATCCAGCCCGAACAGTTCCGCGCAGGTCCGCGCCGTGTCGGTCACGAAGGCGGGCTCGTTGCGCCGGCCGCGATGGGGTGGCGGCGCGAGATAGGGTGCGTCGGTCTCGACCAGGATTCGGTCAATCGGGGCGGAGGCGAGGATTTCCCGCAGTTCCGTTGACTTCGGAAACGCGGCGATGCCCGACATGGACAGGTAGAAGCCGAGGTCCAGCGCCGTCTCGGCGAGGGAACGGCCCGAGCTGAAGCAATGCATGACGCATCCGAACGCTCCCGCGCGGTGTTCCTCCGATAGAATGCGCATCATGTCCGTATCGGCGTCGCGGGCATGAATGACGAGTGGCAGTTCGGTGCGCCGGGCCGCCTCTACGTGGATGCGAAGGCTTTCCCGCTGGATATCCCTGGATTCGGTTGTGTAGTGGTAGTCGAGCCCGGTCTCCCCGATTCCGACGAACTTGGGATGGGTGGCCAGTCCCACCAGTTCCTCGACGCTCGCCAGCGGCTCTTCGGAGGCGTGCATCGGATGGGTGCCGGCGGTGTAGTAAACGGAGCGATAGGTCTCGGCGATACTGCGTACCTGCGGTTCGTTACGGAGTCGCGTGCAGATGGTCACGATCCTCGTGACACCCGCGTTCAGGGCCCGCGCGATCACATCGTCCCGGTCCACCTGGAAATTCGGAAAATCCAGGTGGCAATGGCTATCGGTTATCTGGGGTATATGCAACATGCGGCCGGTTCGGTTCAGGCAGCTGTCTGTTTCGCCGCTTCATGAATTTTCAGCAGGATATCCAACAACAGTGTGCCCGGGTCAAGATTGACGGCTTTCCCGTGCCGGGCGCGGGCGCCGAGTTCCTGGTGAAGCGCGGCCCACCGGCGACTCGCGCCCGCGTCGGGGCACTTGCGGGCGAAAAGATCGGATTCACCCGGTATGGCTTCGGTCTTCATCCGCATCCCTATGCCGGCCTTGGCCAGTCTGGCCAGAAAGATGTCGAGAAGCTCCAGCGCCAGGCCGAACCTGTCCGCGTTGGCGGCTCCGGCCATACTGTCCACCAGGGCGATCGCCCGGGACCGATCGGTCCTGGCGGAAAATATCCCTATGAATTCGCCATAGAGTTCCAGTCCGTCCTGGGTGATTAGCCTGAGGGCCGTGCCCGCGGACCCTCCCGACAGCGCGGCGAGGCCGGGAGCGTTCACGTCGCCCTCGACTCCCGCCTGAGCCAGAACGGCGCCGATCTCATTCGGTTCCAGGGATCGGCAGCGCAGGTTCCTGCATCGGCTGCGTACCGTCGGCAGGAGCCGTGACGGCTGGTGGCTGACCAGTAGCATCACCGTGTCCGCCGGAGGCTCCTCCAGCAGTTTGAGCAATGCGTTGGCCGCGTTCACGTTCATCTCGTCAGCCGCGTCGACAATGACTACCCTGCGCCCCCCGTCAGCGACGGACAGGCCGAAAAACGATCCGAGTCTGCGCACTTCGTCGACGGTGATCTCCCGCCTCAGGCGTTCGGTTTTCTCGTCCCACGGACGGCGCAGCAGAAAAAAGCGTGGCTCGCTCAGGGCAAGCAGCCGGCGCACGACCGGATCGTTCCAGTCGGAATCGAGCGAGCCGGACGGGCCGGGCGCTCCATCGGCCGTCGCGGGGGCCGTAAGGAGGAAGCGGGCGATGCGCCAGGCAAGGGTCGCCTTTCCGACTCCGCCGGGCCCCGAAATCAGCCACGCGTGATGGAGACGGCCCGCGCGGCAGGCTTCGGAAAATTCCCGTTCGGCGGTTTCCTGTCCGATCAGGGTGCGTGTTTCGCGCGGGTGTGGCGCTCCGGAAACGCGATCCGCCTCGGGAGGCGCGTCGGTCATGCCAGCGCTCCGCGCGCGAGCGCCAGTACTTCGGCGGCCACCTCGTCAGGCGTTCCATTGCCGTCAACCACCCGGAACCTGTAGTCGAACCTCTCCGCGAGTTTCAGGAAACCTTGCCGCAGGCGCTCCTGGAACTCCATGCCGAAATCCTCGAATCGCTCCTCGCCGCCCTCGCGTCCTTTCGCGCGTTCCAGACCCGTGGCTGGATCCACGTCGATCAGGACGGTCAGATCAGGCTCGCGCCCGATCATCAGATTGTGCAGGGTATCCACCTTATCGCACAGGTCGCCCCGCGACAGTCCCTGATAAACGCGGGTGCTGTCCGCGAAGCGGTCACAGACCACCACCTTTCCCGCTTCGAGGGCCGGCTCGATCAACCGCTCGAGGTGATCGCGGCGCGCGGCCGTAAACAGGAGTATCTCGGTCTCGGCCGACCAGCGGTCAGGGTCGCCCTCCAGTACCAGGCGCCGGATCTCGTCTCCCCCCGTCGATCCGCCGGGTTCCCGGGTGAGCACGACATCATGGCCCTCGGTGCGAAGGGCCGCCGCCAGTAGCCTGGCCTGCGTCGACTTCCCGACACCATCGATTCCCTCAAGCGTGATGAAGCGGCTCACGATGCCCTCCGGTCCTCTGGCTGTGTCCTTCCGCGGTTCGTGGTTTGCCCGGATCCGTCGTCACCGATGCGTGATGACGGGTACGCGCGGCTGGAGATTCCCGTGACCGTCCCGCGCGGGATCGAATCCCCGCTTCCGTCCCGGAGACGGAGTGGAGCGCCGCATGGCCGCCGTCAGTGACCGGGCTCGACTCCTCAGGGCGCTTCAAACGCGGCGTTCCAGGCGGCGTCGAACAGCACGTTCGTCGCGGCGACGAGGCGTGATATGATACCTCCCTCCGCCACGTCCCGATCGGCGACCAGGGGATAGCGGTGTTCCGGGATGCCATCGACGCTGACCGTCAACTCGCCAAGTTGCCTGCCTTTCTCGATCGGAGCCTCGACCGGCGTACGGTAGTTCAGGGTAGCCGAAACATCGCCGACTCCACCGGCGGGAACCAGAATCGAGATGTCGTCGGGCGCCACGAGTCTGACCGTGGACTGCGCTCCGCGCCAGACAGGCAGCTCGGCCATCGCCTCGTCCCTCGCGGCGATGTCTTTCGTGATGAAATGGCGGAACGCCCAGTTCACCACCCGTTCCGCAACCTCGGCGCGCTCCCGCTTGCTGCCGAGGCCCGCGAGTGTGAAAACAATTCGCCGGTCTCCCTGCATTGCCGAGCCCACCAGGCCGTAACCGGCCTCCTCGGTATGTCCGGTCTTCAGCCCGTCAGCGCCTATGTCCAGCTTTAGGAGCGGGTTGCGGTTGAACCGGTTCTGTGGGGCGCGCCCGTCCCACATGAACTCCTCCATTCCGAAATAGCCGTAGTATTCGGGAAACTCCGTGATGATCCGGTTCGCCAGAAACACCAGATCCCGAGAGGACATTCGGTGCTCCGGGTGCGGCCAGCCGCTTGAATTGGCGAATTTCGCGCTGGTCATTCCCAGGGCGGCGGCGCGCTGGTTCATCTGGCGCACGAATTCCTCTTCGGTGCCCGATAGCCCCTCGGCCACCACCACGCAGGCGTCATTGCCCGACAGGACGACGATCCCCTTGATCAGTTCCTCAACCGTGGGTCGGTCACGTCTGTCCAGAAACATGGTCGAGCCGCCAAGACTGCTGGCTCGGTCCGAAACGCTGAACCGGCTGTCAAGCGCAACGCGGCCGTCCTCCAGCGCCTCGAACAGCATATTGAGGGTCATCAGCTTGGACATGGACGCGGGGGGTAGCGGTACGTCCGAATTCCTGTCGATCAGGACCATACCGGTATTGAGATCCACGACGTAGGCCGCTCTCGCGTTCGTTTCGAACGCGAGAGCGGAGAACGCGGACATTGTGAATGCCGTCAGTGCGACCAGGATGAATGCGAAACGCATGGTACCGTACCGAACTCCGTTCGTATCGCGGGCAGTTTGCCATATAGTGTGTGAACGATAAACCCGACTGTCTGAATTCACCGTTCCTTTCCTGGACATGGCCGTTGATTCCCGTTGATCCATACCGACCGGTGCCTGAAGGGCTATCGCGGACCCTATCCGGGTGTGGTTCGGTTCCCGTATGGCGGACCGCCGTCTCCGCGGTACGCTTGACGCGAACGATATTTTCGGGCCGTATCCGGAGATCGCCTCCGATCCGGCCGAATCCGCGAAAATTCCCCGCGCGGGAGCCGCTTCATCTCCAAGGCGAACGTGAATTCGACGCCGACGGGATGCGGACCGGCGCGGCGAAGCGGGAAACCGAACGCTACCTGCCGTTGCCGCAATGGCCGGCTTGCCTGATTTGGGCGTTCATGAGGAGATGGCCCCGAAGGCCCGAGAGGGAAAATCAGCCCCGCGACCTTAGCTGTGCTGTCTTGATTCCCGTGGATGGATGTGGTTATCGGCTGTTTGGCCGGAGAAGTGGCAGAGCGGTCGAATGCGGCGGTCTTGAAAACCGTTGAGGGTTAACGCCTTCCGGGGGTTCGAATCCCTCCTTCTCCGCCAT
>JAPOUP010000274.1 GCA_026708635.1 Rhodobacter sp. | reverse complement strand
CCTGGACATGCTCGGACGCGATATCGTCGGCGACCCGAAGCATCTCTTCATAGGTATCGCACAGGATCACCTCGCCATAGTCCCGCCAACTTGTGCCGGCGGTTTCGGCGGTGGGAAGGATCTCGAGAAGCCGCGATATCTCGGCCATCGTTCCCTCCGCCAGTCGGCGTGAATTGGTCACGAGGACGGCCGGCGAGTTGTAGCCGTGCTCGGCCTGACCGAGAAGATCGGTCGCGCAGATCTCCGGATCCACCGTTTCGTCGGCAATCACCATGGTCTCCGTCGGTCCGGCGAACAGATCGATACCGACACGTCCGAACAGCTGTCGCTTCGCCTCGGCGACAAATGCGTTTCCCGGCCCTACGAGCATATGGACGGGAGCTATCGTCTCGGTTCCGAGCGCCATCGCCCCTATCGCCTGAATTCCACCGAGAACATGGATCTCATGCGCCCCGCCTATATGCATCGCGGCGACCACTGCGGCATTGGGCCGACCCTGGAAAGGTGGCGTGCACGCGATGATGCGTGGAACCCCCGCAACGGAGGCGGTGGCGACCGACATATGCGCCGAGGCGACCATCGGGAACTTACC
Source organism: Rhodobacter sp. (assembly GCA_026708635.1). Taxonomy (GTDB): domain Bacteria; phylum Pseudomonadota; class Alphaproteobacteria; order Rhodobacterales; family Rhodobacteraceae; genus JAPOUP01. The sequence continues at coordinate 5,698 of JAPOUP010000274.1, read as the reverse complement.
TCCCGGAACGTAGCAGCCCACTGACCGAACGGGGATATTCCTGTGGCCGAGTATTACGCCGGGAAGCGTTTCGACCTCGATGTCTGTCATAGAGGCGCGCTGGGCTTCGGCGAAACGACGCACCTGCCGCTGCGCGAATTCTATGTCCGCCAATTCGCGGGGACTCAGTTCCGCGATAAGGGCCTCGATCGTTTCGCGGCCCAGCCGGAAGCGCTCCGGGGAATAACCGTCGAACCGCTCCGAAAGCTCACGCACCGCGGTATCGCCACGTTCCTCGACATCCTTCAGCGTTTCTTCGACGATCAGGCGAATCCGCGCGTCGTCCCGCTCTCTGTCGGCTTCGGACTTTCCGCGCTTGAGGTATTCAATTGCCATGCTCGGTGACCTCTGCGCTCATACATGTTCGGGACGGGGCGGTTCCCGCTCACCCCGATCGAACGCCTCCCATCCGTGTCCCCGGAACAGGTCGACGCCAAGCTGCGCCGCGACATGGGCGAAATCAACGCTGACCCAATTATCGACGATCTTGCCGTCAACCACTTTCCAGAAATCCATATAGCGGATCTCGACGCGTCTGCCGCTGGGCGGTATTCCCAGAAACTCGCCGCTGTGCGTGGCTTCCTGACGACCGAACGCGGCCGCCCATTCACCCATGAACAGCCGCGCCTCGTCTATGCAGACCTTGTCGGAAAACGCCGCCTGAAAAGGCCTCTGCCAATTGTCCTGAAACTCCCGGAGACCGGATTTGGTCCCGCAGCCGCGATTGCCGATCCAACGGAATCCCTCGGCGAAGAATTCGCCGATATCGTCGATACGATGATCGTTGAGACCCTCGACCATCGCCTCGATGACCGCACGGGTTTCCTCCGTCCTTTCCATGTCAGTGTCCCGGGTAAGGAGCGCCTGTTCGGGATACCGTCCCGTCATTTGCCGACTCCGGGGCTTCCGGCGGACCGGACGGAAACGACCCCGCTGGTTAGAGGTCCACTCCCGCACGCGGTCACCCGCCGCCGTCCGTGAGAGGCGTGGCCACCCGTCACGCGGCACAGGCGGAACATAATGACCTTCCCGCGCTCCAACGCCGGGAACGGTATGACGCTTTCAGCGGTCAATCCGGTCCGTCCGATACCGCCCGCCCGCCACCGGCGGCCCGCGCCGGAAACCATGGATCTGGATTCAGGAAGCCCGTTCATGGCTCACGCGCCGATCCGCGTCCCGAACCGCTCATCGAAGAGATGGCAGTTTCTGGAGGGGACCGCAATCTCCACCTGATCGCCGATTTCCGCCCTGTAGTCCTTTTGCGCCTTGACGCTGACAAGCGCGCCTCCCGCGCGGACCGTAACCATCGTCGCGTCGCCGAGCATCTCCATCGTATAGACCGGTGCCTTGATCTGCCCGTCGACGTCGGTCACGTGCGCGTCCTCGGCGCGGCATCCTAGCGTTACCCGCCCGTCCGGTCCCTTCAGCCCTTCGATACGCACGCCATCGGCCTCGAATACGCCGCCCAACAGCGATCCCCGCAACAGGTTCATCGCCGGTGATCCGATGAACCCGGCGACAAAGGTGTTTTCGGGACTGTCGTATATCTCCGTTGGCGTACCGACCTGCTGCACGACGCCCCGCTTCATGACGACCACGCGGTCAGCCAGCGTCATCGCCTCGATCTGGTCGTGCGTCACGTAAATCGTGGTTACCTGAAGCTCATGGCTGAGGTTCTTGATCTGGGCGCGGGTCGAGACCCGCAGTTTGGCGTCAAGGTTTGACAGGGGCTCGTCCATGAGGAATACGTTCGGTTCGCGGACGATCGCACGCGCGAGTGCGACCCTCTGGCGCTGCCCGCCCGAAAGCTCGGCGGGCTTGCGGTGCATGAATTCGCGAAGTTCCACCATGTCCGCCGCGCGCAGGACCCGCTCCTCGTGCCTTGACGGTTCGACGCCGCGAACCTTCAGGGGAAACCGGATGTTTTCGTAAACGTTCATGTTCGGGTAGAGCGCATAGCTCTGGAACACCATCGCCACGTCGCGGTCCTTGGGTTCCAGGTCGTTCACGATCTTCCCGTCGATAAGGATCTGCCCCTCGGTCACGTCCTCCAGCCCGGCGATCATGCGCATCGTGGTCGTTTTCCCGCAGCCGGACGGTCCCAATAGTACAAGGAACTCCCGATCAGCGATCGTCAGGTCGAAATTGTCGACCCCTATGAAGGATCCCCATCGTTTGCCGACGTTACGAAGCTGGATTTCGGCCATGGTGGTCTCCCGGGCGGATTCGGGCGAATGTTTCCGCTTCATGACAATAATCGGGTCGGCGGATTCTCCGCAAGACAAATTTGCATACGCGTGCAACCAACCGGACGGTCTTCCGGCACCCGCCGGACATAGCGGGTCCGGAGGCCGGGTGTCCCGCCTAGGGGCGGGCTGGGGTTATGGTTGGTTTCGGGGGCCCGCGACCACCGAGACCGGCATTTGATTGAGATTTCGTTCTGAACCGCCTCAACCCATTGACTGCGAACTGGAAATCGTATCACCAGCTCACCACAGGAGTGAACCGCGAGTAACCGATGCGCGATACAGGCCGGTCTGGGTCCGCATCGAACGTGGCGGGCATCGCACGGACACCCCCCGCGACTGCTTGAGCGGTCGCCTCTATCTCGACCGCGGGGCCTGTCGCACCATCGTCGGCCACAGCATGGCGGCGGACCGCAACGGCATCACTTCACTGAGGGGCGCCAGCCGACAACTTTGCCCGTTTCAGGCAGGGTCGAGTATCTCTCGCGTAGCTGCCTTCTGAACAAACGCGGAGCGCGTCATGCCACGCATGCGCGCCGCCTCGTCGAGCGTATCGACGAACCCCTTTTCCAGGCTCAGGTTCACCCGCACGACCCGCTTCCGGTCATGCACATAGGGAATCATCATAAGCACCGCGCCCTCCGCGATACTCCCGGCGGCTTGCTCCCGCACCGCTTCGATTCCGTGCGGCGGCGCAGGCTCACAGTCTTCGAAGAACAGGCTCAACGCCTCGATAGCGTTGGGAACGATGTCATCGAAGCTGTCGGCGGCCGAGTAGCATCCCGGCACCTCCGGAAACCGGACCCCGTAGGCGCTTCCAGGGTCCTTGTCGATGACAGCGACATAGTGCATGGCTGCCTCCTCAATCCCAGCCCACCCGCCTGGCGATGCTCCGGGCGGCGCCAACGGGCAGGTCCTTCTTCGGATGCGGAACAACCACGGTGATCGTGCCCTTTCTGAACTTGTGGTGCGACCCCTTTACGCTCACCAATTCGAAGCCCTCGGCCTTGAGACGCTTGACGATGTCTCGGCTGTTGCGTAACATGCGCAACTATATACACATGATGACAGCCGATGCAATGTACACATGTCGAGAACATTGTGAATTGTCCGGTTCAGGTCCCCTGCCGATTGCCGATTGTCGGCTTCGGTTGACGACGCGCGCGTCGCAGCGGGTCACGCGGCTTTCCTGGTGGATGTTTCGATCATGCGCTGGATTATGGCCCTGTAGATTTCCGAAGTGTCATTATACTTGGGCCCATGATTCGGACTTTCATACTTTTTGGTACCGTCTGGTTCCTGTTGTTTTCGTCAGCTAAGGCCGACAGCGCTCACCGGGATACGCTGTCCATCGGCATCACTCAATTCCCGTCGACCTTCAACCCGATGATCGAGTCGATGCTGGCAAAGAGCTACATCTTGGCCATGGTGCGGCGACCATTCGTGGCCTTTGATCAAAGTTGGAAACTTGTCTGTTTTCTATGCGAGCGGGTGCCGACGGTAGAAAACGGCGATGCTGAGGTCTTCACCTTCAAGAATGGCGTACTGAAAGGCAAGCGCGGTATCCGGGTTACTTGGCGGTTTCGCAAGGGTGCAAAGTGGGGCGATGGTCAACCGATCACCGTCGAAGACGTCATCTTTGCCTGGAAAATCGGACTGCATCCACTAAGCGGTGTCGCCAACCGGGAACCGTTCCAACGCACGATCAATATCAGGAAGATCGACGAACGCACGTTTGTTCAGACGCTCAACAAGGTACGATTTGACTATAACCAGCTGGTACCGGATCCGATGCCTGCTCACCTTGAAGTAGTCAACTTTGAGGCGCCAAGGGAATACAAGCGGCGCACGGCCTATGACCGGGATTCGGCCAATCCAGGTCTGTATTCTGGACCCTATCGCATCGCCGGGATTGTCTCCGGGTCGCATGTCGTTCTGGTTCCCAACAGATATTGGTGGGGAAAGAAGCCTCATTTCAGACAGATCGTCGTGCGGGTCATCGGGAATACCGCGGCGCTGGAAGCCAACCTGCGCGCCGGTGGGATCGACTATGCCGCCGGTGAGCTTGGTTTGTCGCCAGACCAGGCTACCAGCTTGCGCCGTAGAGCTGGCGACCGATACACGTTCATCTTCAAGGCTGGCCTGATTTATGAACACATCGACTTCAATCTGGACAATCCGATCCTGAAGGACGTGCGGGTTCGGCGCGCGTTGGCCTACGGTATGGACCGACAGCTGATGAGCGAGAAGCTGTTTCGTGGTCTCCAGCCGGTTGCCAACACCAACATCAGCCCGTTGGATCAGGTTGCGGCATCTGACATACGGAAATACCCTTTCGATCCGAAGAAGGCGTCGGCACTGCTGGATGCTGCGGGGTGGAAACGACGCGACGACGGATGGCGTTACAATGCCCAAGGCGAACGACTTACGCTCAAATTGATAACGACATCCGGTAATCGCAATCGCGAATTGGTCAGCGAAATCCTGCAGGCATACTGGCGTCGTCTTGGCATCGACATTCGCCTGAAAGCGCAGCCGGCCCGGATCTATTTCGGCCGCACGGTGCGCCAGCGTCAATTCCCGGCCATGGCCATGTATGCGTGGATCAGCGCTCCCGAATCGGTTCCACGCGCCACCTTGCACTCCAGCCATATTCCGACAGCCGAGAATAACTGGGCCGGTCAGAACTATCCGGGTTTCCGCAACGCTGAAATGGATCGCCTGATCGAGATGCTGGAAGTCACCGTGAAGCTTGATGGTCGACTACCGATCTGGAAGCGGATTCAGCAGATCTATGCCGAAGAATTGCCGGCCCTGCCACTGTATTTCCGGGCCAATGCCTTCGTTATCCCACGCTGGTTGAAAGGCATCCGGCCCACGGGACATCTGAATTCCAGCACCCTATGGGTGGAGGAATGGTACGCCGCTGGCGAGCGCACGGTGACTGATGGCGGCAAAACCGGAGGAAAGCGCAAGCGCCAATGAGCGGCTTCCTGATCCAGCGTCTCAGCCAATCGGCTATCGTCATCGTGATCATGTCGTTCGTGATCTATATCCTCATTGGTCTGATGCCGGGAGACCCGATCGATATCATGATCGCGTCCGATCCAAAATTGACACCGGAGGACGCTGCGCGGCTGAAGGCGCTCTATGGCCTCGATCTGCCGATTGTCGAGCGCTACTGGAATTGGCTGTCGGCGGCGTTGGACGGCGATCTGGGCTTTTCCCGCACTCATAACGAACCGGTTCTGACCGTAATGGGGCCTCATCTTGCACGCACACTTCTGTTGATGGGCCTGAGTTTCGTGCTGTCCGTCTTGATAGCGATCCCGCTTGGGGTCTGGGCGGCGGCCCGGCCCTACTCGTTCCGCGATTATGCTGTCAACCTGCTGAGCCTTCCCGGTCGGTCCGCA
>JAPOUP010000138.1 GCA_026708635.1 Rhodobacter sp. | reverse complement strand
TAGCGTTAATTGTCGCCGGTAGTCGAAAGATGGGTACGCGCGCGCCGAGAATCGGCTGGGCACCGTCCCGCTATTCCTCGCCGAACATGCCCAGTATCGTGTCGATGGCGATGAACATCCTCTCCGGTCGATCCCGAAAGCTCCGGAAGCCGAGGCGGCGGTAAAATTCCATGCGACGCGCGAAGGTCTCGCTCCCGCCGTCGTCGATCACATACAGTGCGACCGGCCTGAGCGCCACTTCGTCCGCAACATTCAGTGCCCGGCTACGAGCGTCAACCGCTTCCCCTCGCTACCGCCACCCGGGTTCAGAACGGTTTTTTAACCAGCGGCGCCACGAACTCGTGGTCGACGATGCCGAGGACATGGGTCTGGCGGCCTCGCGGTCTCCGTCACCCTGCATTGGCGATGCGGGAGCGGTATGCGCGAACCGCATCCCGGGCCGCGCCCGTCGGCGGCGGCGGATTGTCGAGCGCCTCTAGCAGCGTGCGCCGGTCGCGCTCCGAAAGCGCCGTGGCCTGATACCCGCTAAGAACCCGTTCCGCTCCCCGCGCGGCCGACGCCCTGACGAACGTCGCGAGCCTGACCCCCGTCAGTTCGGCGGCGCGCTCCATTCGCTTCCTGTCGCTCGGCCTCACGCGCATCTCGATGCGGTCGGTTGCCCTCTCGTCCGCACGCGCTTCGGCATCGGTGAAACTCAACATGACGCGGTCTCCAATCTGTCCCGACAATGTGGGAGCGGTCAAGACGCGCGTCAATCACATTTCCCTTGAATGTCCCGGTCGGCAATACTGACACAGCCCCGCAACATCGGATAGCGCTTGGCGCGATATTCTCCGGGCTGGTATGAGAGGTGATCGACGTTATCCCGAACCCTCTTCAGTTCGGCCCGTAAACCGTCGTCATTGACGTCCGCCACGGTTTCGTTCCGGATCTTCCTCCGGCGGGAGGGGGATCATGACGAGGATGTCACCTCCTCCATGTCCCGCAGGTCGCGCAGCCCGGCGTCCTCAATGCGGAGCACGGCCCAGCTCACGCGGTTAACGAAGACCGCCCGCCGCCGTTCGGGAGCGTTTCCCGAAGATTTTCGGAAGAGAGCCCTTCGGCGGCAGTGATTCGTTGCCGAACTTCGGTGAGCGGCGCTTCAGCGTCCGCGAACGCCTTGAGGGGCGGAATCATCAGCGACTGAATACGGGAACAGGCATGGACTGCCGTGCCCTTACGCCGCTGACTGGCGCGGCGTCACCCTATCCTCGATCTCGCGACCGGCCACGGCCTCCGCCTGGCGAAGCTCCCAGGTCTTCTGCAGGTTCATCCAGAGTTGCGGCGTCGTCCCGAAATACCGCGCAAGCCGCAGCGCCGTGTCCGCGCTGACGCCCCGCTGCCCGTTAAGGATCATCGTGACCCGTTTCACCGGTACACCCAGCGCCTTCGACAACGCATTGGCGGAAAGTCCCAGCTCGTCAATTTCGTCGCGCAGGACCTCACCCGGATGCACCGGCCTCATTCCGTTCTTCACGTTCATATCAGATGCCTTCAGTGATAATCCACGATCTCCACATCGCACGGCCCGTCGTCCGTCCACCGGAAACAGACGCGCCACCGCACGTTGATCCGAATGCTGTGCTGACCGGCACGGTTGCCCCGCAGCGCTTCCAGCCGATTGCTCGGCAGCGCGGCCAAGTCACCGAGCTTCTCCGCGCTGTCGAGCAGAACCAGACGGCGCGCCGCCTGTCTAGCGAAGCCCTGAAAGGCAGCAACGCGTTGACCCTCGAAGAAGCTCCTCGTCTCCCGGTCTCTGAAACTTCGTATCATGCGGGCCGACTATAGACTGAATTACGAATTCCATAAAGCGCTCCGGTGTTCAACTCTTCGCCCTCTGCCATGCTGTGCGGCAATAGCGGATGAGCGGGCGCCCGCTCACCCTGCACCGTCGTCGCCAATGCATGCCGAGCAAATGACTCTGCCCATGCGGAAGTCCAAGCAGTGAGTCGTTGCCTTGCGCTTCCTCTAGTGTCGCTCGGAAGCCGTACGGCGGTTCGGGGACCTTCGTCCGTCAGCCCGCCACCGGCAGGCCCTTCCCGCTGTCGAGCGCGGGCAGCCGGGTGATTTCCGCACCATTCCGCTCCTCGGCGAGGCGCAGTTCGTAGAGCTTCTGGAGGTTGAGCCAGAACTCGCCCGAAGTGCTGAAGAAGCGGCCGAGCCGGAGCGCCGTGTCGCCGGTGACGGCGCGCCGGTCGTTCAGTATCCCGGTGATGCGGTTCGTCGGCACCTCGATGCGACGGGCGAGCTCGGCCGCGCTTATCCCGAGCGCGTAGAGATCCTCGCGCAGCGCCTCGCCGGGATGGATGGGCTCACGCATGGCATGCCTCCTTTCAATGACAGTCCACGATCTCGACGTCGGTCGGGCCGGAGCTGGCCCTGGGCCCCACGAAGCAGACACGGATGTTCCACTGCCCCCTGCGTCGGCCCCTGAGCGCCTACAGCCGGTTGCCGGGACGCGCCAGGTTACCCAGTACCTTGGCCGCGTCGAGCCGGTCGAGCCTGCGCGAGGCGGTGCGCGCGAAGACCGAGAAGGCCACCACACGCCGTCCCTGGTGGAACGCCTCGGTTCTCCTGTCCCTGAATCCGACGATCACGGCCTGTCAGAATCCGCGGAAAACCCCTGCATGGAACTGACGATAGCGGCCGCATCCGCGTTACGTCAAGCATAAAGAGAAAGGCGGCGCCGGCCGACGCGACCGCCACGGATACCGCGTCGGCCCGAACGCCCCTCCGTCCGCATTGCCGCCGCGCGTACGGGTCGACCACGCCGGTTTCCCTACCCTTCAGTCGCCTCCATCCGTTTCGCTCGATTGCCCCTATCATCCTGTTTCCCGTCAATGACAGTCCCCAGAATTCAGGTTCCCGAACTGACCGACATCGTGGGCGAAAGTGATGCGCAATCGCGTTCACGCTGACCGGTCGCCCTCGGTTTCCACCTAACGCGTGAAGACGTGGAGAAAAGCGCCCCAGGCCGTCAAGGCCACTCGCCCCGTCGTGAATCGCCGGAACGACGCGGATCCTGCCGACAGGGTCGGTCCCGGTCGCCCTCGACGAGCCGGTCTCCCCGTCACGGCTCCCGCGATCCACGATCCAGGTGGTCGCTCAATGTAAGGGGATACCTGTCGCAGGTGGCGGAGCCTAGACGCTACGACCCCAAACCTCCGCAGCGACCGTCGCAATTCGCGGGACTCGACGTCAGGCGCGTTCGACAGGGCGGGAACAAAGAGCCCATGCCCGAGATCGGGACCGCATCCGCAGGCACCCTCCCTCACGGGCTCGGGTTTGATCCGACCGCGTTGTTCGCCATTGGGTTGTTCGGATGCGTGGTCCAGTCCCCGTGATCCGCCACGACCTTCCTGCCGGTGCGTTCATCGACGGCACCCGCCGGCAGCCTTTCCATCGTGATGCAACCGTCGACGGGGCAGACGTTTACGCAGAGATTGCAGGCCACGCATTCGGCATCGATCACCTCGAACACCCGGTCCCGGGACATTGAGATCGCCTGATGGCTCGTGTCCTCACACGCGGCGAAACATCGCCCGCAACGGATACAGGAGTCCTGATCGATGCGCGCCTTGGTCACGTAATTCAGGTTCAGATGCTGCCATTCGGTCACGTTCGGAACCGCACGGCCCACAATGCCGGAAACCGATCCGTGTCCCTTTCCATCCATCCAGATTGACAGGCCGCTGATCAATTCCTGAACCACCTTGAAACCGTAGGTCATCGCGGCGGTGCAGACCTGAACGTTGCCGGCGCCCAGACTGAGGAATTCAGCGGCATCCCGCCATGCGGTGACACCGCCGATTCCGGAAATGGGAAGGCCCGCGGTTTCGGGGTCACGCGCGATCGACGCAACCATGTTCAGCGCGATCGGCTTCACCGCGGGTCCGCAATAGCCCCCGTGACTGCCTTTGCCGTCAATCGACGGTTCCGGGCTGAAGGTGTCGAGGTCAACGGAAGTGATTGACGACACGGTGTTGATCAGCGAAACGGCGTCCGCGCCTCCCGCCTTGGCCGCCCGCGCGGGATAGCGGATGTCGGTGATGTTGGGCGTCAGCTTGACGATCACCGGCATGCGCGTGTTCGCCTTGCACCATCGGGTCACCATCTCGATATAGTCCGGCACCTGACCGACGGCCGATCCCATACCCCTCTCGCTCATTCCATGCGGACAGCCGAAGTTCAGCTCAATGCCATCCGCGCCGGTGTCCTCGATGAGGGGAAGAATCGCCTTCCACGCAGCCTCGTTGCACGGGACCATGAGCGAAACAACCACCGCACGATCCGGATAGTCGCGCTTAACGACCTTGATCTCGCCCAGATTCACATTCAGGGGCCGGTCAGTGATCAGTTCGATGTTATTGAGGCCCAGCAGCTGCCGGTCCGCGCCCCAAACGGCGCCGTAGCGCGGTCCGTTGACGTTGACGATCGGCGGACCTGCCTCACCCAGCGTCTTCCAGACCACTCCGCCCCAACCGGCCTCAAAGGCCCGGCGGACGTTGTATTCCTTATCCGTCGGCGGGGCGGACGCCAGCCAGAACGGGTTCGGCGACCTTATGCCGACGAATTCACTCGTTAGATCGGCCATTTCCACACCTCCTGACCTGCGATTGCTGATGGCTACCCGCCGGACGCGCATCCGCGGCCACCCGTCCAAGCGGTCCACCGGATACCGGAGTCGGATTCATCAAACCGTAGACGTCCACATTAATTTCCCGCCCGCGGATGTCCGGCACCGCAAGGGAATGCAATGTCCTTCGTGAAACTTTCATCGGCCCGGCACCGGGTCTTCCGTCAACACCCTATGGATGGATTCAGCGGCGTCGCGCCCCTGCGCGACCGCCGTTACAGTGAGATCCTCACCTTCCGTAGCGCAGTCACCGCCGGCCCAGACACCATCCAACGATGTTGCCCCGTCCATACCTACCCTGATCTTCCCACCCTCAAGCTCCAGAGCCTCGGGCACCTCTCCAAGCCGCTGGCCGATCGCCCGGAACGCCTGATCCGCCGGCAAACGGAAGGTTTCGCCGGTTCCGGCGATCCCGCCGTCAATATCCCTCGTATACTCGAACTCGATTTCTTTGAGGGCATCTTCCTTCCCGATCACGGCGGCCGGTCGGGCGTTCGTTACAATCCGCACGCCTTTCGACGTCGCCAGTTTCTGCTCGTACCCGCTCGCCGACATCCGCTCACGCCCGCGGCGGTAGACTATGGTGACGTTCTCGGCTCCAAGAAGTTTCGACTGTACCGCGACGTCGATCGCCGTCATTCCGCCGCCGATCACGACGACATTGCGTCCGACTTCCATCATCATCAGGTCGGAGGCCTGACGCAGCTCGGCGATGAATTCGATCGCGTCGGCAACGTTTTCGTTTTCCTCGAACGCGACACCGAGCGAATTGACGCCGGCGAGACCGATTCCCAGAAAGACGGCATCGTATGTCCTCCGGAGATCCTCAATTCGCAGGCCGCTCCCCAATACCTCCCCCTGGCGCAGTTCGATGCCTCCAATTCCCATTAGCCAATGAATCTCGGCCTGGGCGAAGCCGTCGACGGTCTTGTAGCTCGCGATGCCGAATTCATTGAGACCGCCGGGTCTGTCCCGAGAGTCGTATATCACCACATCGTGGCCGTACATCGCCAGGCGGTGGGCACAGGAGAGACCGGCCGGTCCGGCGCCGACCACCGCTATCCGCCTTCCGGTGGCGGCGGCGCGCGCGAACGGGTGGCCGTCCAGCCCCATCACGGTGTCGGTGGCGAAGCGCTGAAGCCGGCCTATCTCGACAGGCTTTCCTTCCGCGGTTTCCCTTACGCAGGCCTGCTCGCAGAGGGTTTCCGTAGGACAGACCCGCGCGCACATGCCGCCGAGGATGTTCTGGCCAAGGATCGTACGCGCGGCCGCTTCCGGAGTTCCCGTAGCGATCTGCCGTATAAACAGCGGGATATCGATCTCGGTCGGACATGCCGTAACGCAGGGCGCGTCGTGGCAGAAGTAGCAGCGGTCGGCGGCGACAGCCGCTTCATGCGGGCCGAGCGGCGGGTGCAGATCGGCGAAATTGGATACGATCCGCCCGCGCTCAAGACGGGCTGCGGCGATACCGGGAGTCAGGGGCGAATTCGGCATTCCGGGCTCCAGAAAACATGCGATTCCCGTGATTGTGCCACGTTCTGAAATTTTATCAATCGGTAAAATTTTGGGAATAGAGCCTCCTGCAGAACTCCGCGGCCGGGCGGTTTTTCCCCGGAAACGGGCTTTTTTTTCGACGGCTGGACATGGAAACGGGGCTGTCCTCCTGGTATGCTGGAGCTACCATACACACAACATACAGGGAGACAGCCCCATGTCCGTGGGAGAGTTTGTATAAGAGGCCTGACACCGGTTTCCCGTCAGGCCGCTGGAATATCTCGATCTCGAAAGTGCGCGGGAGTTGTTCATAATCTGGAAATTTCGCGTCGAAATCGGGGAGGCCTTCCGGG
>JAPOUP010000103.1 GCA_026708635.1 Rhodobacter sp. | reverse complement strand
AGGCTGGCCACGGCCGCCGGAACCGCGATAATTGTGCAAGAGGCTCACTCCGTAAGGTTTTTCCGAGCTTACGGACTATCCGGGGAGCGAAAGTTGGTTCAAAACGTCCTCCTTTCAGAGATGTAGTGAACATGGCGGGCGTCGGGGTAATTGGCGCTGTTTGGCCGGATTTGCGCCGGGGCAGCGTGTGGTCCGATTTTGAACGGTTGTGGCAAAATGATTGCTGTCGGAAAGCGCGGCGCGACCGGTGTCGAGCGCAGGCAAACCGTATGCCGGGTACGGCCCGGTTATGAGGAATGCGGCAAGCCTGTTGCGACCCCAGCCCGTGCCCGGCGCACACACCCGACGCGCCTCGGCCAAGACGGGTGTGGACGCTCACGGCATTTTCCACAAACGGGACATTGGAACCGCGTGGAAGCGATCGCCAAACGGGATGCTGGCTTCACCGTCATAGAGTACTACGCCGCGGACAAAACGGCTGCCGGCTGCCCTTTGGAGTCTGCGCAGTCCACGAAAGTCTCTTGAACTCACCGACGCGGCCGCCTTGATTTCCACGCCGGCGACAGCGCCGGAGGCCCGCTCAATCACGATATCCGTTTCGGTGCCATCCTTGTCCCGAAAATGGAAGAATTCGGCGGGAGCGTCCCGCCAACTGGCCTGTCTTCGCAGTTCCTGAAACGCGAATGTTTCCACGAGCTGTCCCAAGAGTTTTCTTTCCCCCGCCAGCGCCCTGGGGTCGGTGCCGAGCAAAGCTGTCGCAAGGCCCGTATCGGTGAGATGTAACTTCGGGCTCTTGACCAGCCGCTTCAGTCGGTTGTCATGCCAGGCGGGGAGGCGTTCCAGTAGGAAAAGCCTCTCGAGGAGCGTGATATAATCCCCGATAGACGGCCGACTGAGTTCGAATGGGGAGGCCAGATCGCTGAGGTTGAAGAGCTGGGCCGTGTGGGCGGCCGCGGCGCGAAGAAGCCTTGGCAGCACGTTGAGCGAACGGATCCGGGTTATGTCCCGGGCGTCACGCTGGACGAGCGCCTCCACATAGTCGCGATACCAGTTCGCCGAGCGTCTTGGGGTCGGACGCGCCAATGCCGCGGGATAGCCACCGGCAACGACCTTCTCGACAAGCCGGATTCCGAGACGCTCGCACTGGAACATCGGGAAACCGTCGTCGAACAAAGCGTTTAGGAAGTCCGCTTCGGGATGGGTCGGACCTGAATGATCCGTAAGCTCAAACTGCGTTAAGGGATGCAACGGCACGATCTGTACGCGTCCCGCCAGCGAGTCCGACAATTGTGGAACCAGAAAGACGTTCGTTGAGCCCGTAAGCAGGAAACGTCCCGGAACCCGCTGGCGGTCCACGGATATCTTGATAGCCTCAAATAGTTCGGGAACACGCTGGACTTCGTCCAGGATTGCGCGCTCCGGCAGGTCGGCGACGAAACCCGTCGGGTCAGCCCGGACGCCGTCTCTCGTGACCGGATCGTCAAAGCTGAAATACCTGTAGTCACGGTTTTCCCGCGAGTGTGCCCATGCGGGTCCGTTACCGCCCCGGGTGGCATGGTTAGGCGTACAGGTCATCTGGGCCAGCGTTGTCTTGCCGCACTGACGGGGGCCGTGAATCAAAACGACCGGTGAATCCTGAAGCGCCTCGACAAGCCGGCGCTCAGCGTAACGGGGATATAAGATTGGATTCGACATCGGCCGAATGTAAGATCAGGATGCGTCTGATTGCAAGTTTATGCATCGGCCAATTGAAAACAACTCCAGCGTTTATCATTGAGACCGCCCGTCACGCCATCGCCGTGAATGTTCCGGCCGGACGGTCATCCGGGTTTCCCGGGTCTCGGGTGCGGGGCGGGATCGGGGTCAGTCGGACATGGCCGGAGCGTGCTGGAGAGGTCCCCGCGTGCGGTTCATGGAATGTTGCGTCGCCGGCCCCTAAACGGCGATCCCGGGACCGGCGACGGCCCGTCTGGCGATCCCAGTGTCGTCCAACCGCCGGCGCGGCGTCCGCATTCGGCTTCCGCGCTGGCTTACGGTTCGTCCTTTCAGGCGAGGGCAAGAGCGTTTAGATCCATACCGATCCGATGACCGTCATCGCTGAAATACAGATATAGGGAATGACCGGCGACCGTGATTTTCGGGGATGCATCCAGCCGCGACTGAGACCAGATCACCTGACGTCCTCCCGATTTCAGAGCAGCCTGGGCTGCTCGCCTGAAGGGGGCTTTTTCCCGCGTCCCCGCCGGTCGCCAAGCCGAAGCTTACCGTCACTGAACTCGATCTCCAGGCCGGCGCTCGCCATGGCCTCGGCCTTTGTCGTGACCACCACGCCGTTTCCGCGGACGACCGCATAGCCTCGCCTGAGCGTCGCGGCGTATCCAAGCGTCTGACGAAGCCGCTCGAGTGCGTCCAGCCGTCCGGACCAGCCGTCGATCCTCAATGACACCGCCGTCTCCAGGCGCGCCGAGAACTGGTCCAACGAACCGCGCCGCCGCTCGATATCACTTCGCGGTCTAAACATCCGCAGAAATTCCGACCGTTGATCCAGAACACGCTGAAGGTCCCGAAGTGAGCGTCGCGACCCGGGCGCGAGCCGGCTACCGACCTGCTCCATCAGTCGCCGCCGATCGGCAATCGAACGCGCCAGCGTCGCCGGATGCAGCAGAGACGTCGCCTCGGCCAACCGAATCCGCCTTTCCCTCGCCGCGGTGGCCAGCGCCTGCGGAAGCCGGCCACACCAAAGATCAAGCCGCTGCGAGGCCGCGGACATCAGCGCTTCGGCCCTCGGCAACGCACGGCCGATATCCAGAAGCCTCTGCGAGCGCACGTTCACCGCCTGCGCAATCGCGCGGGTCTGCCTGGCGTCCACGGCTTCGAGGCGGGCGACGAGCTCCAAACGCACGGGTACCGCCAGTTCGGCCGCCGCCGTGGGCGTCGGTGCGCGGCGGTCGGCGGCGAAGTCAATCAGCGTCGTATCCGTTTCATGTCCAACCGCCGATATCAGCGGAATGTCCGATGCCGCGACCGCGCGTACCACCGACTCCTCGTTGAAACCCCATAGATCCTCAATGGATCCGCCGCCCCGAGCGACGATAAGAAGATCCGGACGCGCAATCTCCCCATTCGGCGGAAGCCCGTTGAAACCCTGGATCGCGCGGGCCACTTCCGATGAGCAGCGCTCGCCCTGCACCGCGACCGGCCAGATCAGCACCTTACGGGGAAACCTGTCGCGCAACCGATGCAGGATGTCCCGGATAACCGCTCCCGAAGGCGACGTAATCACGCCAATCACCTCGGGCAGGAATGGAAGCGGCTTTTTTCTTTCCTCCTCGAACAACCCTTCCGCCTCAAGCTCCTTGCGCCGCCGCTCCAGCATCGCCATCAACGCGCCAACGCCCGCGGGCCGCACGTCATCGATGACGATCTGGTATTTCGACTGACCCCCGAACGTGGTGATCCTCCCGGTGACGATGACTTCGAGACCCTCTTCGGGCTTCGTACGCATGCGCATCGCCGTACCCTTCCAGATCACGCCGGAGAGAACGTTTCTGTCATCCTTGAGATCCAGATAGACATGGCCCGATCTGGGGCGGCTGACGCGGCCGATCTCTCCGCGCACGCGAACATGGCCGAACTCTCCCTCGACCACGCGCCGAATCGCGCCGGAGAGTTCCGAAACCGTGAACTCCGGCGCGTTGCCGCCCGTCCCGGGCATCTCTTCGAAATCTTCGGGCCTCTCGGACATGCCGTCACCTTGCGCGATCCGAGGCGCGAGTCTAGAACGCCGCAATCCCGAGGGAAAGAGCGCGATGAACATCCTGATACTGGGCGGCGGCGGACGGGAGCATTCGCTCGCCTGGGCCGTGATGCAGAATCCCAGGTGCGACCGTTTGATCGTGGCGCCGGGCAACGCGGGCATCGCGGCGGTCACGGAATGCGCCTCCCTCAACACGGAGGACGGTGGCGCCGTCGCCGAGTTCGCCGTTTCAAACAGCGTTGACTTCGTGATTGTCGGTCCCGAGGCCCCGCTTGCGGCGGGCGTCGCCGACCGACTGCGCGATGCCGGCCTACTTTGCCTCGGCCCGAGCCGCAAGGCGGCCCGGCTCGAGGTTTCGAAGCGGTTCACCAAGGAGATATGCGACGCGTGCGGCGCACCGACCGCGGCCTGGGCGCATTTCTCCGACGCGGAAAGCGCCAGAGACCATGTGGCGGCGACGGACACCCCCGTCGTGGTCAAGGCGGATGGCCTTGCGGGCGGTAAGGGCGTCATCGTGGCGGAGGACAGGGAGACGGCCCTCGCCGCCGTCGACGGCATGTTCGGCGGCGCTCTCGGAACCGCCGGCACCGAGGTGGTGATCGAGGACTTCATGGCCGGTGAGGAAGCCTCCCTTTTCGTTCTCTGTGACGGTACGACGGCGCTTCCGATAGGAACGGCGCAGGACCATAAAAGGGCGCATGAGGGAGACTCGGGACCGAATACCGGCGGCATGGGAGCCTACTCGCCCGCGCCCGTCCTGAATCCGAAGGTTGAACGCCGGGCCATGGACGAGATCGTCCGGCCATGCCTGGCCGAGCTGGCACGGCGTGGAACTCCCTATCAGGGCGTGCTTTACGCGGGTCTCATGATCTCTGAGGGCATGGCCCGGCTGGTGGAGTTCAACGTCCGTTTCGGAGATCCCGAATGCCAGGTGCTGATGGCCCGCCTCGGTGGACAGGCGCTGGATCTGATGTATGCCTGCGCCGCGGGCGAGCTCGACCTCGCAAGGGTCAACTGGGCCAAGGATCACGCACTGACCGTCGTGATGGCGGCGAAGGGCTACCCCGGCGAGTATATGACGGGCTCGCGGATCCGCGGGCTCGAGAAGTTCCACGGGGACAGCAATCATATCATGTTCCACGCGGGCACGGCGTTACGGGATAGCGGAACCGTGGCGGCGGGCGGTCGCGTTCTGAACGCGACCGCTCGGGGAGACACCCTGGCCGAAGCGGCCGAACGCGCCTACGCGCTGGCGGACGGGATCGACTGGCCCGAAGGCTATTACCGGCGCGACATCGGTTGGCGTTCGCTGGGAGGCTGAGACTATCACCGCATGCACGAAGCGCACCGGCGGTCGGCGCGGTTCGCGATCGACGCGCCGGGATTTATTCCGTCCGGTTCGCCCTGCGGTTCTCCGGGCCCGGAATCCCTTTCCCGCGGCCTGATCAGGGCGGGACCGTCTCGGGCATCCCCCGATCGGGAGTTTCGACCCCGGCCCCTGAACGATGCCCCGTGCGTCAGATCTGTTTCTCGGGCATCTGAACCACCAGACCGTCAAGCGCGTCGGTCACTTTGATCTGGCAGGTAAGTCGAGACCGGTCCGGATTTGGCTCATACGCGAAGTCGAGCATGTCCTCCTCCATGTCCTCCTTGGGCGGGAGCCTGTCGACCCATGTGGGATCGACGTAGACATGGCAGGTTGAGCAGGCGCACGCGCCACCGCAGTCCGCCTCAATCCCGGGGATGCCGTTGTCGCGGGCACCCTCCATAACGGTCATTCCATTCGCTACATCAACCTCATGGCGAGTGCCGTTGTATTCAATATAGGTGATCCTGGCCATGAACATCCCTTTGGCGTCTCGATTCACGACGATGCGCAATAAGCGCTTCGGGCGGAATGTGCCAGCTATTTTCCCCAAGACGGCCGCATTTAATTCACCGTCGCCCGACGGAAGGCGGTGACGTTCGATTCCCCTTCGCGCGCGCGCACCGCGGTGATATAGGACTCCGGGACTTGCCAGGGAATTCCCATGACCGATGGGTTACCGCCTTCCGACGCAGCGAGACCCGCCGCCGCCAGCTACGCCGGGGATTCCGTGAAGTGTGGAATGAGGATCGGTCTCGGGACGGGATCGACCGCCGGGTGGCCGGTGCGCCGAATAGGTGAAGGGATGGATAATGACGGGCTGACCGTCCGCGGGGTTCGGACGTCGGAGGCGACCGCGGAACTGGCCCGGCGGGTCGCTATCCCGGCCATCCCGCGGGACGGTACCCGCCGACCGGACGTCACCGTCGACGGCACCGACGGGTGTGGCCCGGACCCCAGCGTTTTCAAGGGCGGCGGCGGGCCGTCGCGCGAAAGGAGCGTCGCCACCGCATCGGAACCAATGGAAGTCACCGCGGAGGCGTCCAAACGGGTACGGTACCCTGGACAGTTTCCCCCGCCGGTCGGGATCCTACGGTCCGGAAACCCTGCGGCCCGCGACCCTATCGAGGGAACGCTTGCGGAATCCGCGGTACCCGACGGCGAGGTCACGCCAAGGATGTCCGGCGGTTCGCCGTCAATCACCGACGGCGTCAACCATATCCAGGACCTCCGCCTGAAACGCATCGACGACACGCAAAGACCGAACCGGAAACCGAACGCGCGTGACGCCGCTATTCGGCTCGGAGCGAACGCCAGCCGGTTCGCCGGACGGCGGGGGCGGGGATGAGCCTGGGCCCGCCCCGGATTCGCGAAACATCGATCGCACGGCCGCGAACAGGAGTGAAAC
>JAPOUP010000331.1 GCA_026708635.1 Rhodobacter sp. | reverse complement strand
AGGTCGGAACATCGTTGCCTGGAACGGCGCGGCTCTCACCTCACCATAACTTAGGAGCGCTATGCCCAGCCGGTACAGACCGCGCTTCAGGATCGAATGATGGACAGCCGCCGGACGGACGGTTACCTACGTGGGCACGTCCCTCCGACACTGTCACCGCGTTCCGGGCCCGGAAGGATTCCTCCGAGAGGAAATCGAACTCCCGTCCCGCGCATAACCCTCACCATCATCGAGATCCGAAACGCTGTCCGGCCAGAGCGCGTCGAGCGGGAAGGTGACGGCGTCGAAGGGCGGGAGCGAGACCGGGGCGCCGTCGGCCAGCGTGGCCAGCAGGACCCACCGGCCCTCCCGCAGCTCGAACGCCTCCAGCGTCCTGGCGTCGGGATCGACGAACCACAGGTGGGAGACGCCCTCGCGGGCGTAGATCCCCGACTTCTCGTGGCGGTCTATGCGCCGGGTCGAGGGAGAGAGCACCTCGCAGGCCCAGTCGGGGGCGACGGTGCAGTAGGCGGTGTCGGGGTAGTCGGGCATGGTGTCGCGCCGCCAGCCGCCCAGGTCCGGCACCACGATGTCGGCGCCCAGGTGCAGCTCCGGCTCGAAGACGATCCACCAGCCGCCGGGGCCGTCTCCGGGGTTGAACGGCCCGTCAAGGCGCCCGCCCAGGCGCGAGCTCGCCCAGGCGTGGCGCGGGGCGGGCCTCGGCTGGGTGTGGAGGACGCCGGCGAGCACCTCGGCCACCATGCCGGGCGGCGCGTCCAGGACATCCCGGTACGTCGCTATACGACGCGATTTCACCGCCGGTTTGACTCGGGCGTCCATACCATGCTCCCGCATTTGGTGGGTTCAGGGTAGCGTAACGCGGAATTTCCGGCAACATGCATGAAAACGCGGATCCGGAGGCGCGACCCTGGATATATCCGAAGCCCGGAATCCCAGGCGCGAGGCCGATACCGACCGAGCCAACGGATTATCCGGCACCACGCCGGAAACGTATTCAGGTCGAAGGTTCGGTTACCACGCCACTATCCGGTGGCTTACCCCTACGTCCACCCCTGCGTCCGGTCCCGGGCCCGGTCTTGGGAATCGAGGCGACGCTCGCTTTCGCGCCCGCTTGCGTCGGGGCATCGTCGTCATCCCGACCAAGCGGATCGCCGGCGATAACCTTGGTGATCTCATCACCGGTCAGGGTCTCGTATTCCAGAAGTCCTTCAGCCAGCCTGTGCAGATCGTTTTTCTTCTCCGAGAGGATGCGCTTGGCGACGTCGTAACCTTCGTCGACAATGCGTTTCACCTCGGCATCGATCCGCTCCTGGGTGTCGGGAGCGACATTGGCGGGCGTATTGTACGTGCCAAGAAAACTCTGCTGCTCGTTCGCGTAATCAACATAGCCCAACTCATCGGAGAACCCGAACTGGGTGACCATGGCCCTGGCTATCTTCGTTACCTGCTGGATGTCGGACGCCGCCCCCGAAGTGACGTTCTCTTCCCCGAAAATCAATTCCTCGGCAACACGGCCGCCCATAGCCATTGCGATCTTGGACTTGTATTTCGTGAACGTAACCGACAGCTGGTCCCGCTCGGGCAGACTGAGTACGAGACCCAACGCACGTCCCCGGGGGATGATCGTTGCCTTATGGATCGGATCGTGCTGGGGCACGCTGAGTCCGACAATCGCATGACCCGCCTCATGATAGGCCGTCAGCTTCTTCTCGTCCTCGGTCATCACCATCGATCGGCGTTCCGACCCCATCATCACCTTGTCTTTCGCGTTCTCGAAATCCTCCATCGTGACGAAACGCCTACCGACCCGCGCCGCCATCAAAGCGGCTTCATTGACCAGATTCGCCAGATCGGCCCCCGAAAACCCCGGTGAGCCGCGGGCGATGATTCTCAGGTCCACGTCAGGACCGAGAGGAACCTTTCGGGCGTGCACCCCAAGAATCTTTTCCCTTCCCTTAATATCCGGGTTCGGGACCTGGACCTGGCGATCGAACCGGCCCGGACGCAGCAAAGCGGGATCAAGCACGTCCGGACGGTTCGTAGCGGCGACGATAATGATCCCCTCGTTGGACTCGAACCCGTCCATCTCCACCAGAAGCTGATTCAGAGTCTGCTCACGCTCGTCATTACCGCCACCGTAACCCACGCCACGGGACCGGCCGACCGCATCGATCTCGTCGATGAACAGGATACACGGAGCGTTCTTCTTCGCCTGCTCGAACATGTCACGGACACGGGAGGCTCCGACACCGACGAACATCTCGACGAAATCCGAGCCGGAAATCGTGAAGAACGGCACGCCCGCCTCACCCGCGATCGCGCGGGCCAGAAGCGTCTTTCCGGTTCCCGGTGGACCCACCAGAAGGGCACCTTTCGGAATCTTGCCACCAAGGCGCGAGAACTTCTGCGGATTGCGAAGAAACTCAACGATCTCCTCCAACTCCTCCTTGGCCTCGTCAATACCCGCGACATCGTCAAAGGTGACGCGTCCATGCTTCTCCGTCAGAAGCTTCGCGCGGGACTTACCGAAACCCATCGCTCCGCCCCGGCCCCCGCCCTGCATGCGGTTCATGAAATAGATCCAGACCCCGATCAGAACGAGAAACGGAAGGAAACTTATGATCAAGGACATAAAGCCCGACTGCTCCTGCGGTTCCGCCGTGACGGCGACACCGTTCTCGATCAACCGGTCCGTGATATCGGTACCGTTCGGAACGATGGTTACGTAGTCACTCTCGTCGACCCCGCGGAACATGACCCGCTCGCCGTCCAGCGTCACACTCGAAACCTCGCCGTTTTCGACGCTGCTGATGAAATCCGAAAATCCCACGGAGCGCGACGAAATCGTGGACTGTCCCCCGCTAAACAGATTGAACAGCGCCAGCGCCAGAAGGAACAGAACGGCCCAGAAGGCGATGTTGCGCAAATTGATCAAAGCAATCTCTCCTGTCTCGCGCGGAAATCCGCCATCCACGACGGGTCCATCGCCTAAGATAGGGCGCGGACCGGAATCTTCAATGCGACATCAACGAACCCAAAAAGTCATCGCGGCGGCACTTGAGCGATGCGCGCCATCCGCTCCGCATACCCGCGAGCGGAGCCGCGACAAGCGTGTCGCCGCGCCAGACGGCGGGAGTCGCCATTAGGGCCGCGCGCGGCCGCCCGGACGCGCGCCAGTCCGGAACCTGCGGCAAACCCTCCGGCCCGAGCGCGCGCAGTACAAGCGCGGCCGCATGGGGTCCATCCAGACGCCAGCGCCCGTCCCAGACATCGCCGGTTCCACGGGAATGATGCCTGACAGCCTGATATTCGCGGACGATCCGGAACATCGGATCTCCATCGATGAGGGCGCACCCGTGTAGCGTTCCACTGCGGGACCCGGCCAGATCACGTAGCGGACCGAACCTCGGGCGGTGGTCGCGTCCGGATATCCACATGAGCGCACGGGCCAGAAGGCGACAGCGTGTCTCGGCCGCCGCGGCCCCGAACCCGGCGCAGTCGACCAAGAGATCCCCCTCATCCTGGACAACGATCCGTTCCGCGAGATCAAACATCGCGGCGTCAAGTACCACTTTGGCAGCCTGCATGTGTCGCGCCGTTTCCTGGAGACGCCCGGAGGTCAGACCAAGATCCGAAAGCGTGGTCAGCAGCTTCCTCGCCTTAACCCGATCGAAACGGGCATCGTCATTCGAGGGATCCTCGATCCAGGACGCGTCATTCGCGAGCAGATATTCACGTAATTCACGGCGCGTAACGCCAAGCAACGGGCGCAGCCAACGCAGGCCATGAACGACGTTCATCCGCATACCGGCCAGACCATCAACTCCAGAACCACGCGCCAGACGCATCAGGACAGTCTCCGACTGGTCGTCAGCGGTATGCCCCGAAAGAATGGATGTGATGCGGCTGTCCCTCGCCCAGGACTCGATAAGCGATCTGCGGGCGATGCGGGCTGAGTCCTGAAGATTGCCCGTTCCGTCCCAACCTGTCCAGTTCAGCGTTTGATGGGGTAGGCCGACGCCCGTTGCGGCCGCTTCGGCGAAAGCGACCTCCGCGGCGCTTTCGGCGCGCAGGGAATGATCCACGGTCGCTGTATATGGCGACACCGCCCTACCCTTCGACCAGCGGGCGAGAAGATGCATCAGCGCGATACTGTCACCGCCGCCCGACAGGGCGACAGCGGGCCTGGAACCTATCAGCGGGGCCAGATCGTCAAATTGACCGAAAACCCTTGTTTCAAGGGTCACGGACAGCCGAGGCGAAGGAATTCCGCGTCTGCCACCGCCACATGCTGGCTCTCGGGAAAGCGTACGCCAACCTGTCCGAACATCAGGCACGCCTCTTCGGTCTGGCCAAGCCCGGCAAGGGATTCGCCCAGTCGAAACAGCGCGTCGGAGGCGCGATGACCTCCGGGCTCTCCGGAAAAACTCTCAAGGTAGGCGCGGGCCGCCAGTGACGTCTCACCGGCACCGGAATACGCCTCACCGCGTAGGAAGTGCGCCTCCCCGGCAAAGGGGCTGTCCGTATACGTCTCGGTGAATCCCTGGAACAGATCCGCGGCGACAAGGAAATCGTCCCGCTCAAGCGCCTGCCGCGCACGGTCAAAATCGGCCTGTTCCCCGATGGCCAACTGCGGCCGCTCAACCTCCGGTACAGGATCGACCGGGGTGGCATCTGCGACCTCTCCTCCGAGCGACGGCGTTCCGCCAAGAGAGGCGATATCACAATCCGCCTCAAGTTCGCACAGCCGGAACTCGAGGTCACCGATTCGGTTTGTCCCATCCTCAACGACCCGGGAAATCCGGAACTCAAGCCGTTCGGTACTCGCGGTAAGTCGCCGCATCTCGCCTTCTATCGTGTCAACGCGCTGCAGCACGTCCCCACCAACCACCGGTTCCGAGCTTCCGCTGGGGGAAAGTTCCCGCTGCAGCTTCAGTATTTCGGAATAGAGAGCCGACAGCTCCTGCCGGATGTCGGCCAAGGTTCCGACCTGCGCGACGGCGGGCCCGGCCCAACATAGGGCAAGCGCGGTCAGGAACGCGGCAGGTCGCATCGCCGATCAGCCCGCCGCGGCCAGAAGGACCGTCACCGCGCGGCGGTTCCTTTCATAGCAGGATTCCACCGAACAGATCTCGATGGGGCGTTCCTTGCCATAGGTAACGATATCCAGCCGCTCAGGGGCGATGCCCTGGGCGATGAGAAACTGCTGGACGGCGCTGGCACGACGGGCACCGAGGGCAAGGTTGTATTCCTGCGTGCCTCGCTCGTCGGCGTGACCTTCGATGACGACGGTGTAGCCGGCGTTACCGAACAGCCAGTCGGCCTGCGCCGTTAGAATCTCCCTTGCCGAGGGATCCAGCGTGCTTTGATCGACGGCGAAGTGGACCCGGTCCCCGACCATGTCGATGAATTCGGCCACCTCCTCGTTCAGGGGTGCCGGATCGCCGATGACTTCGGACTCGCCCAGACCGTAGCCATCGGCTCCATCCGAACTTGTTCCGCTAGCGAATCTGTCCGTGTTTGCGCAGGAGGCGAGCATGAGGCCCGAAACCAAGAGAAGTACTTTGGAAAGTTGCGTCATTTGAGGGATCTTCCTGATTCTTGAATATATACCGGATAGCAGAGTTTGGATCGATTGTAACTCATCTCAGAAGCGGCGACCAAGAGGGATCGGAAGCCGCGCCCTGTACCGGCACCCGTCGCAGGTTGCGGCCCGAGATATCGACTGAATACAGCGCCGGAACCCCGGCGGAACCCCGACTTTCCCGGGTAAACATGATCACGCGGCCGTTCGGGGACCAAGTCGGTCCCTCGTCAAGGAAGCTTGCGGTGAGCAGCCGCTCCTCGGAACCGTCGGTACGCATCACCCCGATGTGGAACCGCCCCCGGCGCTGCTTGGTGAAAGCGATGACATCGCCACGCGGCGACCAGACCGGCGTCCCGTAACGACCGGGACCGTAGCTGATCCGGGACGCCTCCCCTCCGTCGGCCGGCATGACGTAGAGCTGCTGCGTGCCCGATCGATCCGATTCAAACACGATCCGCTTGCCGTCAGGCGAGTAACTTGGAGCCGTCTCGATCGCCGGATTCGCGGTCAGCCGGGTTAACGCGCCCGATTCCATCGACATGCTGAAGATATCGGTGTTGCCGCCCTGGCTCAGCGAAAACACGACCTTGGAGCCGTCGGGTGAGAACCTCGGCGCGAACGTCATCGTTCCCGGTGTCCCGCGCAGCGCGCGTTTCTCCCCATCCGCCAATCCGATCACGAATATCCCCGGACGGCCGGTTTCGTAGGACGTATACAGCACGGTGTCGCCCTTGGGTGAAAACCGGGGAGCGAGAACAATGGTCGAATCATCCGTCAGGAACCTTACGTTGGCTCCGTCATAATCCATGACCGCCAGCCGTTTGCGCCTGGCGTCCTTCGGGCCGGCCTCGCTGATGAAGGCCACACGGCTATCGAAATAGCCTCCCTCACCGGTGATCCTGCTATAGACCTCGTCCGCGATCTTATGCGCCAGCCGGCGCGAACTCGCCCGCGACGCCGAAAGACGCAGGCCCTGGCCGAGGGGACGTTCGGAAAAAACGTCGAAGACACGGAACGTAACCGTCAACACGCCATCAGGGGTGACATCGACCGAACCCGTCACGAGCGCCTGGGCGTTGATCGCCTTCCAGTCGGAGAACTGAACCGGGCTGTCGAAACTGGTCACCGTCGAGATATGGGCCTGCGACGGGATTTCCCGGAAAAGTCCCGTGTTCGCCAGATCCGCCGCGATGATCCCGGTGATCCGAACCGCCAGATCCCCCGCGTTCGGGTTCAGGGCGATAAACGTGGGTGCCGCGAAGGGAAGTGGTTCGATGACGCCTTCGGTAATTTCGATCCTGAGCGGTCCCTGCGCCGCCGCCGTCATGGGAATGCAGATCAGCAGGGGATACAGGGAAAACGCCAATGCCTGTGCGATAGCACGTGTCATTTGAGCCTCATCTTCTCCGGATTGAACGTTATTTCGATCTCGCGCCACCGTTCATACCTGTCGGACGGAAGATCGTAGCCGTCGACCCCACATCTCAGGATCGCGCGGCGGGCGACGTCGAACGCCTTGCGCGCCGCGGATTCGGAACCGCCGGTATGCCCCAGCAGGCGCGGTTCGCCCGGTTTCCCGTCACGGTTCATCGAGATCCCTACGGTCACCGTGACAGCGAGCGCCTCCGTGCTGACCGCCCCGACATTCCAGCAGCGCCTGACCGCGACCCGCAGCCCCTCGATCTCATCGCGTGACAGCGCGGAGGCGGCGACCCCGGAAGGCACCGCGTCCGGGTCGGCGCCATCGACCGCGGCCGCGACCGCCTGCTCCACCACCGCGGTGAGATCAACCGATGGCCGTTCCTGTTCCGTCTCCTCCCCGGAAGTTAACTCCGGTTTCGGGGTTGGTTCCGGATCCGCCTCAGGCTCAGGCTCGGAAGCGGCCGCCCGGGCAGGCCGCGCACGCGGAACGCTGGAAACGGCGGGAGCGAAGGACGGCGTCTCCGCTTCGGTCACGATTTCCGTCGTCGCCTCCTCCGGGGCGGCGACTGGCAGCTCCAGCTCCACGTCCGGACTTTCCGAATCAGCTGACACCCGGGGAACGGGCGTCTCGGCGAATTCGGGAGCCGGCGGCGATTCAAGGACCGGAACAGGCGCTATGCGCGGCGCGTCTTGAGGTTTCGGAGTCTCACCCGAAGCCTCAACGTCATCGGAAACCGGAGGTGCCGGGTCCGGTGAGGCATCTTCTATAGCCGAGCCATCGACAGGCTCCGGAGGAAAAGGTGTTGGGATCTCGGGGGCCTCCAGCGCGTCAGGAGTCTGTCCGGCCTCTTCGAGCACCAAGGCTTCCGGTGTCTCTACCACCGCCGGGACCTCCGTGGATCCGGGTGTCGATACCGGGATATCGCCGGGCGGCGGCGCCGTGAAATCCGGAACCTCGGGAAGACCCGGAGCCTGAACCCGGGGCAGGACGAGCCCCGCATACTCCGCTTCGGAAATAAGCGCCACGTCGGCCACCTCAGGCGCCGGATTGGTGAAGTTCATCCAGTCGCCGAGCCAGTCGCCAACAACCAAACCGATGACCAGAACGAGATGTCCCGCACTTGAGATAAGCGTTCCGCGGTTCAAGCCACCGATCCCCGGTTCGGCGCGGCCGAGGAACGCCGCGGAGCGAGATCCGGGCGATCACCGGCCCAAACAGCCGGGCCAAAGGTGTCGGCCGATACCG
The DNA here is from genome assembly GCA_026708635.1 of Rhodobacter sp. GTDB lineage: Bacteria > Pseudomonadota > Alphaproteobacteria > Rhodobacterales > Rhodobacteraceae > JAPOUP01. The sequence goes on along the minus strand of JAPOUP010000331.1, from coordinate 29,517 downwards.
CTCCGTTGCGCCGGACATACGTCATCCTTCATCCATCGTCCTCGTCCAGCGAAGCGCCACCGCTGTCGGTCACCAGACCGATGTTGCGGATGCCACCCGCGTTCAGAGCGCCCATAACCTGCATCACGTAATCGTAGGAAAGCGATCCGTCGGCGCGTAGAAATACCCGATCGCTCACGCGTTCGGCCAACACGGCGCTAAGCTTGCCGATCAACTCTTCGGGCGCGGTTTCGCTCTCATGAATCATGATACGTCCATCCTCGGTCACCGTCACCGTAAGTGGTTCCTCATCGTCGGCCGGCAGCGCTTCGGCGGCCGTCTCGGGAAGCCGGACCGGCACACCGACCACGAGAAGCGGCGCCGACACCATGAAAATGATTAGCAGCACTAACATGACGTCGACGAACGGCGTCACATTGATTTCCGACATAGCGGAGTAACGGCCCCGGCGACGCCCGCTACGCCCCCGTCGCTGCCTTTCCGCCGATCCTCTGGCGACGTTCGCGCCCATCGATCAGCTGTCCAGCTGCCGGCTGAGAAGGGTCGCGAACTCATCGGCGAACGACTCGTACCCCGCCACGATGCGATCGCTGTCCGCTGACAGCTTGTTATAGAAGATCACCGCGGGAATCGCCGCCAGAAGTCCCAGACCGGTCGCCAGTAGCGCTTCCGCGATCCCTGGCGCTACAACTGCGAGATTGGTCGACTGCTGCTGGGCGATTTCCACGAAGGCGCGCATTATCCCCCAGACCGTTCCGAACAGTCCGACAAAAGGCGCCGTGGAACCAACCGTTGCGAGAAAGCTCAATCCTTTATTGAGCCGCTCCGCCTCCTTGGCGATCACGACATCCATCGAACGGTCGATTCGGGCCTGCGCCCCCCGGATCGTGTTGCCATCCGACTTATGCGAACGCTGCCATTCAAGCATACCAGCGGCAAAGATCCTTTCCGATGGCCCCTCGGGCTCCGGTCCGAGACGCTCGAAAAGTTCGTCCAGCGGCTCACCCGACCAGAACGTACTCTCGAATCCCGAGACCTTCCGACGGGCCGAAGCGTAGACGTAAAACTTCTGGATGATGATCGCCCAAGCCTGGATCGACGCGAGCAGCAGGATCACCATCACGCACTGCACGATAAACGAGGCGCGCAAAAACAGCGCCAATATCGAGAAATCCGGTTCCATTTCTCCCGCTCTCTATTTGTTCCCGCCCCGTATCGGGGCCCGGATCCGTCTACACAATGCCACAGATATCGCGTAAAGCCAAAAGTTACCGAGACGGTCCGGATACATCCGACTTAACCTCCAGAGCCCTCCGCAAGTCAGCGGGAATCCGCGTCGGCCGCCCGGTTCCGGTCAGGGAGGCAAGGGTTACGGTCGAACGGAACAGGACCGTTTCGCGGCGAAGGACTTCCTGCCCAAGAACGATGCGTGCGCCGAAAACCGCGCGGGGAGAGGTCTCCACCCGAATGAGGTCATCGAAACGCGCCGGCGCGAGGTATTCCGCCTCGATCTTACGAACGGCGAATACCGTATCCCTTTCCCCGCGCAGCCGATTCTGGTCCATACCGAGTTCCCTCACGAACTCCGTTCGCGCCCGTTCGATGAACTTCAGGTAGTTGGCGTAGTAGACGATACCGGCGAGATCGGTGTCCTCGTAGTAAACGCGGATCTCGAAGCGGTGAATCACTTTCCGGTCCCGATCCGCGCGGCCGGCCCTGGCCAAGGGCTCCCTACAGAGCCCTGGACGCCGTGGACATCAAGGCAAGGGTCACGCCTCATTTGGCGAACAGATCCCCGGGCCCGGGATCGCCCGGCGGCTCAAGCCCCAGATGCTTCCATGCCTTTCCCGCCAGCATCCTGCCGCGTGGCGTTCTCTGAATGAGGCCCTGCTGGAGGAGATATGGCTCGATGACCTCTTCGATGGCATCCCGGCTTTCGCTGAGCGCCGCGCCCATCGTTTCAACGCCGACCGGCCCACCGGCATAGTTCTCGGCAATCACGCTCAGATAGCGGATATCGGCACCGTCGAGTCCCAGATCATCAACCCCGAGACGGGTAAGCGCCATGTCCGCGATCTTTCGGGTCAGCCGTCCGTCGCCCTCTACGAGGGCGAAATCCATGACGCGCCTAAGAAGTCTCCCGGCGATCCTCGGCGTTCCCCGAGCGCGCTTCGCAACCTCCTGAATCCCATCTCTCTCGGCGACGAGGTCGAGCAGCCGCGCAGCGCGGGCCACGATCTCGCTTAACTCGTCCATCGAGTAGAACTGGAGCCTGATGGGTATGCCGAAGCGATCCCTCAGCGGTGTGGTCAGCAGACCCAGCCGGGTTGTGGCGCCAACCAGCGTGAAGCGCTGCAGTTCGATTCGCACGGTTCTTGCAGCGGGCCCGGAACCTATTACCAGATCCAGTTCGAAATCCTCAAGAGCGGGATACAGCACCTCCTCGACAATCGGGGTAAGACGATGGATCTCGTCGATGAACAGCACGTCACGGGTTTCGAGATTCGTGAGGATCGCGGCGAGGTCGCCAGGCTTGGCCAGCACCGGTCCGCTTGTCATCCGGAAATTCACCCCCAACTCTCGCGCGATGATCTGCGCCAGTGTCGTCTTTCCGAGTCCCGGCGGGCCGTGAAAAAGTGAGTGATCCATTGCCTCACCGCGCCTTCTGGCACTTTCTATGAAGACACGCAGGTTCGACCTCGCCTCCTCCTGCCCTATGAACTCGTCTAGGGTCGGAGGCCGCAGCGCCCGATCCGAATCTTCGGGCCGCCTTTCCGGCCGTAGTGTCGGATCTGAGACCAACACCTATCCCTTCGGCGCCAAAAGGCGCAGGGCGGAACGTATGAGTTCCTCTGTCCCGACACCTGGCTCCGCGCCACTCGCCTCCGCGACGGCCCTGGCGGCCTCGCTGGGCCCGTATCCGAGATTTGAGAGCGCGCTTAGCGCTTCCGACTGCGCCACCGCGTTGCCATCACGTTGACTTGACGCCGCCTCCGGAACCTCATCCGTTCCGTTTGCTGTTTCCACGGGAGGCCCGTCATGGGAAGCGATGGCGCCACCCAGAGCCATTAGGCTCGGTGCCTTGTCCTTCAACTCGTTCACTACCCTTTGGGCAATTCTTGGCCCAACCCCCGGCGCGGCCCTAACCGCGGCCCAGTCGCCGATCGAGATCGCCCGGCTGATCCCCTCGGCACCCAACGTTCCCAGGATTGCCACTGAAGCCTTGGCTCCGACTCCCTGGACTGTCATGAGCAATCTGTGCCATTCCCTCTCGATTGGCGAAACGAACCCGAATAGCTGAAGCAGGTCCTCGCGCACCAGAAGATCGGTATAGAGCACCACGGACTTTCCGGGACCTGGAAGCGCGGCGAGCGTGCGCTCCGAGACGCTGACGACATATCCCACCCCATCGACATCAACCATCACATGATCGGGGCCTCGGTAGTCCAGCCGTCCCGCCAGCCGTCCGATCACGCCGCGACCCGCGCCAGGGCCGCGGCCAGGCCTGACGCCGTGCCCATATGGTGGGCGTGGCACAGGGCGATCGCCAGTGCGTCCGCCGCATCCGGTCCTTCAATCCTGGCTCCGGGCAACTGCATCTTGACCATATGCTCAACCTGGCGCTTCTGTGCGTGGCCGACCCCGACGACCGTCTTCTTCACGGTGTTCGGTGCGTATTCACCGACCTCGAGGCCCGCGATCGCGGGAACCAGCAGCGCGACGGCCCGTGCCTGACCCAGCTTGAGCGTCGCCGCGGCGTCCTTGTTGACGAAGGTCTGCTCGACAGCCGTGGCGTCCGGACGCAAATCGCTCACAACCTCCGTAAGCTGCTCGAACAGACTCCGCAGCCGCGTCGCCAGATCCTTGCCCTGTGAGGCGCAACATCCATTCCCGACATGAGAGATCCTGTTTCCCTCTAACTCGACCGCTCCCCAGCCAATCCGGACCAGGCCGGGATCGATTCCCAAAATACGCATGTGATTTTCCCAATCTTCCGTGGATGGGCCAATGCCCTTTGCCCTTTGCGCGTGAAGGTAAAGAGAACATAGCACGAAACGTGAACATTCGCCAAGTCCCGGCGGGATTAGGGGATTACGGGAATACCGCAAGGTGTGGCATTTTCGACATCGGTCCGGATTGCTGGAGGCGCTTTCCGACGACCCGGTTTCCGCCGGCACCTTCTCGGAACTTCCGGATTTCCGCCATGCAGGAAATGCAAACTCGACATGCAGTTCCGTCGCTTGTCTGGACCGCAATATGGTCCTAGCTGCAGCGCACGACGCGAATCCACGCCGCAACCGCAGCTTTCAAGAGAAGGATACATGAGATGGCTTTTCTGGATTCAATCCGCGCGACAGCCCACGACCACCATATTGGCTCGCGACTTCGCGCTCTGGCTTTGGAACTGGCCGAAAACCTGGTCGCCTGGAACAACGCCCGCATCACCCGTAAGCAGCTTTCGCGTCTTTCCGAGCGCGAACTCGCTGACATCGGACTCTCGCGTGGGGATATCGAGTCGTTTCGACACTGATCCGCAATCCCCATCCTGCCCGATGCCGGAAAGGCGAAAACTTTTATCCGGCACAGTCAGCCCGGGATTTCCGAAAGGATATTCCGGGCTCCGCATTCGGGGGTCCGCGAGAATCGGTCCGACCGTTCGAAATGTCCTACCCGCGTGAGTGGTTCGCTGACAGCGAAGCCATCCTCCCTTATGCCGGCCGCTCCGCCACGCCGGGAGGAAAGGCATGACATTCGACAGGGAAGGGGTTCCGGCGTTCGTCGAAGCTGGTGACAGGTCGCTGGCGTCGATCTTTGTCGGCAGCGCGGAAATCCCGGAGAACATATCGGATAAGGCTATCCTTCGGGGCAGGCCTGGCCCGTTCCGCGCTGGAGCGCCAACTCTAGCGCACACGGTCATGGTGGACGTTGCCCCCGTGTGGTCGGTATTTTCCCAATCGCCACGGGACAGCTCCGGTTTCGGACCAGCCTAAAATTAGGGCCCGGAACAGAAAATCCGCCCGACAGGAGATTATTGCCCTATGGCGTACGATACGCGTCCGGCGAACGGAACGGCGGACACCTAGCCGCGAACCGATTGCTTCCCGCTTCGCTGTCAGCCATCATCAGACCCGACAGCCAGGGTGGCGGCCTATGCCGGGACGCCGCCACGGATAGGACGGGAACAACCTGACGGAGCGACTCGCGGATCGGCCCATGAAACACTTGTCCCAACATAGATTACGATCACGCATTGAGTCCCTCCGCCTCGTTGGCCCGGCGGTTAACGCGTATGCTACGAAGGGTCCCGGCGATATGGCACCCATGTACCAATCGCCCGATCTCCGCTGAATGCGATCACCCTTCAAGAGAAAGTCATAACCGATGTTTCCCAGGAAGGATCTTTTCGCGCTGCCGGAAGGGATTGTGTATCTCAACGGTAACTCACTGGGGCCACTCCCGAAGTCGGTCACTCCACGCGTCGAGGCCGTGCTGACCCAGGAATGGGGTAAGCGGCTGATCCTGGGATGGTCCGAATGCCGATGGATGGAGCAGCCTATCCGTGTTGGCAATCAGGTCGCGCGGATCATAGGGGCCCCAAGCGGCAGCGTCGTGATGGGCGACACCCTGTCAATCAAGATTTACCAAGCATTGGCGGCGGCACTGGAAATGCGTCCCAAGCGAAAAGTGGTGCTGTCCGACACAGGGAATTTCCCTTCCGACCTGTACATCGCGCGGGGCCTGCTGTCGTCCCTCGACAAAGGCCACGAACTGCGCACCGTCGCTCCCGGGGATATTCCGGAGCGGATCAACGCGGGTGTCGCCGCCGTTATGCTGACGGAGACCGACTACCGAACCGGCCGTCGTCACGACATGGAATCGGTCTCAAGGGCCGCCCGTGACGCCGGTGCCGTAATGATCTGGGATCTCGCGCATTCCGCGGGCGCGTTCCCGGTAGATGTGGCGGGTTGCGGCTGTGAATTCGCGGTCGGCTGCACGTACAAGTTTCTCAATGGCGGTCCCGGCGCTCCGGCATTCATTTATATCCGTCCGGATCTGACCGAGCGGGCGGTCCCGGCGCTCTCCGGCTGGCTGGGCCACGAAACGCCGTTCGCGTTTGAGGCCGACTATCGCCCAGCATCCTCGATCGAGCGCATGCGTGTCGGGACTCCCCCGGTAATCCAGATGACCGCGCTGGAGGAGGCGATGCGAATATGGGAAAATCTGGACATGGATGAACTGCATTCCGCCTCCATCGCCCTTTCGGAACTCTTTATCGCCGAAGTGGAGGCCCGCTGCGACGGTCTGTCGCTGGCGGGCCCGCGTGATCCGGCGCTTCGTGGAAGCCAGGTCTCGTTCACCTCCAGGCATGGCGAGGCCGTGATACAGGCGCTCGCCAACAGGGGCGTAATCGGAGATTTCCGCGCTCCGGACACCATGCGCTTTGGTATAGCCCCCCTCTATCTTGACGAAACCGATATTCTGGCCGCGGTGGATGCGCTTGAAGACATCATGTCCAGTCACATCCGGGACGGTCGCTTATCCAACATGCCCTGAAACGCGGCGGGCCGGGAGTTCCCAGGCCGCCGCGCCCCATGCCGGGGCGGGAACATTCATACCGTCGATGAAGGCCGCGCGGACTGTCCGTTCATTCGCGCGAGGCGCCCGAACGGTTTCTCCCGGCTAGCCGCAAAGCCGCCTGTGCTCCTGAAGCGCAAAACGATCGGTCATGCCGGAAATGTAATCCGCGACTATACGCGCCACCGCCGTTTCGCCACCGGCCGCTTCCACATCCCTGTGCCATTGCTCGGGCAAAAGCTCCGTTCGCGCCATAAACGTCGGAAACAGCGCTTCGATGGTTTTTTTGACATGTCGCCGCATCTCCAGAACCTCAGGCGCTCGATACATACGGTCCAGGAGAAATTCCCTTATGACCCGCTTCCGTTCCTGGAACGATCCGGAAAACCTGACCATGGGCTTTCCGGCCCGACGGACATCGGTCGGGGAATCGGGGGCCAGTTCCGCAAGCCTACTTGACGATTCCGCGATCAGATCCTCGACCATCAAGCCGAAGAATCGGCGCAGCGCCTCGTGTTGGCGCCGGGACCGGTCAAGGCCCGGATGCAAACTGTCGACATCGGCGAAGCATTCCCCGAGCAAAGGCAGATCCGCGAGTTCATCCGTTGAGAAAAGCCCCGCGCGAAGTCCGTCATGTAGATCATGGCTGCAATAGGCCAGATCGTCGGCCACCGCGGCCACCTGCGCCTCGAGACTCGCGTGGGCGCCAAGCTCAAGGTCGTGGCGACGGTTGTATTCAGCCAGCGCGTACGGAATGTCACCCAACATCGGCCCATTGTGCTTGGCGATACCCTCCAGAGTCTCCCATGTGAGATTCAAGCCATCGAAACCGGCGTAATGGCGTTCCAGTGATGTGACGATCCGGATCGCCTGGGCGTTGTGATCGAACCCACCATATGGTTCCATCAGTCGTTGGAGCGTTTCTTCGCCCGCGTGACCGAATGGCGGATGGCCGAGGTCGTGGGCAAGCGCCACCGCCTCCGCCAGGGTCTCGTTCAGACCAAGTGCCAGAGCGACCGTTCTGGCCACCTGCGCCACCTCGATGGAATGCGTCATCCGCGTTCGGTAGTAGTCGCCTTCATGCTCGATGAAGACCTGCGTTTTGTGTTTCAGTCTTCTGAATGCGCTGGAATGAACAATACGGTCACGGTCGCGCTGGAAGCACGTCCTGAAACGGCTCTCGCCTTCGAAATTGAGCCGTCCGCGTGACAGGCTCTCGCGTGAGGCGGAATCCCTGAGCATCGGTCGGTCCTTGCCACGAGGTCCCATAGCGCGTATATCCTGTTCCCGGCGAAACCTGAATGCCGGAATTCAAGCCGTGATCATTCCACCCAAAGTTACGGACCGCGCCTTTAACCAGCTTGCCAGGATTGGCGCGGGCGACAGCGGCAAGGCGCTACGCGTTGCCGTCGATGGTGGAGGCTGCTCGGGCTTTCAGTATGACATCTCGCTGGATGACCCCGCGGAGGGCGACACCGTCCTGCACGGCCCCAGTGGCGAGCGTGTGGTAATCGACGAAGTCTCCCTTCCCTTTCTCGCCAGCGCGACCATCGACTATTCGGAAGAGCTAATCGGCGCACGCTTCGTAATCGACAACCCCAACGTGACCAGTTCCTGCGGCTGCGGCACGTCCTTCTCAATCTGACCCGTCTTCGACGGTTTGAATTGCCAAACTTTATTTCCGGCGTAATGCGGGGCGCGAGGATCGCATCAGGCGGGCCGCGGGCGTTCGAAGAGCGCCCGACGGAGAACCGCGACGGGACCGAGACGCTCCGGCGCGGACGAGTTAGCGGTAACCGCCGGCCGAAGTTCCGATACGGTTTCCCCTGATTCACCGCATATGCTATATTGTCCGGGATTGGGAGTCGCAATGTTAATCGCAACCTTCAACGTCAATGGCATAAACGCACGCATGAAAGCCCTGATCGACTGGCTCACGCAGGCACAGCCCGACGTTGCGTTGTTACAGGAGATCAAATCGGCCGAGGAAGCCTTTCCCGGCGAGCCCTTCCGGGATCTCGGCTACAACGTCGCGGTGCATGGTCAGAAAGGCTTCAACGGGGTCGCGATACTGTCAAAACTCCAGATCGAGGATGTGCGGCGGGGACTTCCCGGTGACGGGAATGACGAGCAGGCGAGATGGATAGAAGCGACCGTAGTGAACCGGAAAGCCATAAGGGTCTGCTGTCTATACCTTCCGAATGGAAACCCGACGCCCGGACCGAAATACCAATACAAACTTAGCTGGATGGAGCGCCTGAGACTGCGCGCGCGAACCCTGCTGGACAGCGAGGAGCCGGCCCTGATGGCGGGTGACTACAACGTCATTCCGCAAGCGGAGGATGCGGCCAAACCGGAATCCTGGGAAGCCGACGCGCTCTACCTTCAGGAAACCCGCGACGCGTTCCGCAGGATAGTCAACCTCGGTTTCACCGAGGCATTCCGCGCCCGCGAGCAGGCACACGGGCATTATACGTTCTGGGACTATCAGGGCGGCGCGCGCAGACGCAACCACGGCATCCGAATCGATCATTTCCTTCTGACACCCCAGGCGGCGGACATGATGATCGGCTGTCACATAGATGAGCATGTTCGGGATCTCGAAAAGCCGTCCGACCATGTTCCCGTCGTGGTCGAACTCGATGCATGACCGCAGGTCTGGCACATGCGCGCGCTCCCGACGGGACGACCGGCCGGCCCCGGCCCGAGGCGTGACGGATCCGCAGTGCCGTGGATTTGGGGGATAGAAACCCATTTCGCGGATCCCGCGGGCTGTCACCGGCTGTTTTCCGAAAGCCGGAGAACCTTTTCCATACCCCGGCGACATTTCACGGTCAGGGCATCACGAGACCCCGAAACCCGCATTTGGCGCGATGCGCCTCGCGCTTCCGGCGGTCAACGGCTGACCAACCGAACGACTCCGGTCATGCGCCCACAGGCCCTGCGTCAATCCCGGCCCGCTGCATCCGGTCGGAGGAACCGCGGTCAGCCACCTGCCCGTGCCATAGCGTCGCGTAACGGCCTTCTATCGCGAGCAGGCCCTCGTGGGTTCCTCTTTCCACAATGACGCCGTTTTCCAGAAAGACGATCAGGTCCGCATGCACGATTGTGGACAGCCGATGCGCTATGGTGATGACGGTGCGCCCCTCACCCATCTCCCTCAACTCGTCCTGGATTTCCGCCTCGGTTTCGGAGTCCAGCGCACTGGTCGCCTCGTCCAGAAGCAGTATTGGCGGATTCTTTAGTAGCGTTCGGGCAATTCCCACACGCTGTTTTTCCCCGCCGGACAGTTTTAGCCCCCGCTCTCCCACTAAAGATCCGTAACCGTCCGGAAGTCCGGTGATGAAATCATGGATTTTCGCGGCCCTCGCCGCCTCCTCCACTTCCCGACGGCTCGCACCGGGACGACCGTAGGCGATATTATAGTAGATTGTGTCATTGAATAGCACGGTATCCTGCGGAACCACGCCAACTTCGGCGTGAAGGCTTTCCTGGGTAACATCGCGGATGTCCTGTCCGTCGATATAAAGGCCTCCCGCCGTTACATCGTAAAAACGGAACAGCAGCCGGCCGATCGTGGATTTTCCGGAACCCGAAGGCCCGACAATCGCGACGGTCATACCTGCCCGTACGGTCAGGCTGATACCCTTTAGAATCGGTCTGGTGTCCTCGTAACGGAACAGAACGCGATCGAACCGCACTTCACCTCCGGAGACTCTGAGTTCTCTGGCGCCGTCCCGGTCCGAAACCTCCGGCGGCTGGTCCAGCAGATCGAACATCTCACCCATATCCACCAAAGCCTGGCGAATCTCGCGGTAGACGGTTCCCAGAAAGTTCAGCGGCATGGTGATCTGTATCATGTAGGCATTCACCATCACGAAGTCCCCGACGGTCAGGGTTCCCTGCTGGACACCTACCGCCGCCATGACCATCACCGCTACCAAGCCGGAGGTTATCAGAAAAGACTGGCCGAAATTAAGGAACGCCAGAGAATACGAGGTCCGCAGCGCCGCAGCTTCATAACCTTCCATCGAGAGGTCATAACGTTCAGCCTCACGTCTCTCGGCCCCGAAGTACTTGACGGTCTCGAAGTTAAGCAGGCTATCTATCGCTTTCTGGTTCGCGTCGGTGTCCTGATCGTTCATGATCTTACGGATTTGGACACGCCATTCCGTGACCCTGAACGTAAAGACAATATACAGGGCGATCGTCACCGCGACGATTACGAGATACCAGATGTCGAAGACAACGGCGAGAACCACGCCTATCATAAGCAGTTCCAGAATCAGTGGCCCGATCGAGAACAGCAGGAACCGCAGCAGAAACTCGACCCCTTTGACACCGCGCTCGATGATCCGGGAAAGTCCGCCGGTCTTTCGGGTGATGTGATAGCGCATCGAAAGCCGGTGTATGTGCCTGAAGGTCTCGAGCGCTATCCGCCGGAGCGCTCTCTGGCCCACCCGCGCGAATATCACGTCGCGGAGTTGCTGGAATCCAACGCTCATAAGCCGCGCGACGCCGTAAGCCACCGTCAGCCCAACCGCTCCAACCGCAAGCATTGTCGCTGGCTCCAGCGTGTCGCCCGTCAGCGCATCAACCGCAGTCTTATAGAAAAAAGGCGTACCGACCGCGACCAGCTTCGAGAGCAGCAATGCCAGCAGCGCGAGAACCACGCGGCACTTAACCCATATCTGTCCGCGCGGCCAAAGGTAAGGAGCAACACGCCGGATTGTCCGCAGGCCGCTCTTGATATGCACGTCCGCGATCTGATCGGGGTCGGACATGACGTTCCTTTCAGGCTTCCGCGCGCTCACTGAAGAAGGCCTTGCCGGAGTTTACATAGGTATCGGGACACAATGCCGGCGGGAACTCCGGCTACTCCGGAAGAGCGAAAATCTGCCCGGGATAGATAAGATCCGGATCGCGGATGCGTGCGCGATTGGCCTCAAACACCCGAACGTAAAGAATTCCCTCGCCATATCTGTCGCGCGCGATGCCCCACAGGGTATTGCCACGCTGTACGGTGATTATACGAATCCGACTTCCCTTTGAACCACTATCGCGGCGGATGGCCTCGAGTACCTTCCTGTCCTCCCGCTGGAACGGCGTTTCCACGCGCGACGTTACCTGCCCTTCAATGTCCAACTGGTCGACACGAAGATCGAATCGCCCGCTTTCAAGTCCGGGAAGGGGCGTTCGCCATTGGCCGTCCTCATCAATACGGGCCGTAACCACCGGCTCGTTGTCAAGGTAGACGCGCACGAAGCCGTTAGTCGTTCCTCGACCGCCGAGCAGCACCTCACCGGCTTCGTCATACATAATAGTATCGATCACAACCGTCCGTCCGCCCCGGGTTTCGTCTCCGCCGGACTGGAGGATCCTGACGCCGCTGTCGTCAGCCAACATGACTACCGGGGGTTCCGGTCTCTGATCGGGCGGGACGGAGGTGCCAGAGCCATCAATCCCGTCGTCCGCGCGACCTCCGGTCTCGGCCTGAACGCTGACCGACGGTTTGGACGCGTCCGTACCGGCTTGGCCCGCCAAGGGTGATCCGCCGGTTTGGGGTAGCGCTTCTTTCTCCGGGATCAACGTCTCGGCCACCGGCCGGACGTCGGACGGCGAGGCTTGGGGCGAGGAAGGAACGGTGATTTCCGAAGCGTCCCCTCCCGGCTCCGTCGGCCCGTTGTCGTCGCCGGAAGCCAGCGCGATCTCTCCCGCACGGGAGTCCTTAAGTTCAGGCGAACCGCGTTCATTGACCTCCGGGGCGGCCCCACCATCGGTCACGGAAACGGTGGTCGTGTCGCCGGTCCCCGGATCGTGTCGATCGTCCTCAGGAACGGATGCTATGACGACCACGGCATCGGATTCGACACTCTCACGCCCGTCCATTTCCATGATCAAGCTCATCTGGCGCTGGGCCTGTGCCGGGGGAAGCTCCAGAATGGTCGCGAAACTCCCGTCCAAACCGGCTTGAGCGCGCGAGACCTCGTCACCATCCAAAAGAACGATCACGGTTGATCCGGGTTCCGCCTGACCCGCGACCAGCGAGTTTCCGTCAGCGTCCACACGAACGACGTCAAAGTTAGGCGGTCGGGGTTCTTCAGGCGGTGGAGGTGACTTCTCCGCGCCGGAATCCCCCACCTCATTGGAATGCGGTTCGGGAACCGTGACAACAGGCTCGGGTACGGGGTCGGAAACGCCCGTCTCCGAAACACTCGGTTCCCGGTCCAGCGACGTCTCCGCTCCCCAGAGCCACCAAGCGAGTATGGCCAGCAGAGCCGGTATCGTCACCAGTGACGCGACGAAACGTTTACTTTCCGACCTAGTCCGATCTGCCATTACTTTCCTTGCCGTCCAGACTTCGCCTCTTGCATCCGTGGTAAACCACCCGGACAATTGATCATATGTAACAGCATGATTAATACCGGTCAAAAGCATTTCCGCGGAGGAGAACGCCCTCGTGTCCGATGAAATCTCGATCTGCGTCTACTGCGGCGCGCGGGATGGTGTCCGGTCCGCCTACCGGTCCGCCGCCCGTCAGTTCGGAGAGGCGCTCGCCTCCGAGGGATGGCGTCTGGTCTACGGAGCCGGCGATATAGGGATCATGGGCACGGTCGCGAGCGCCGCCCTGGCAGCCGGAGGAGAGATCCTTGGCGTGATCCCCGCCCATTTGGTCTCCCGTGAGGTGACGAAACCAAATCTAGCCCGACTCATCGTCACCGAAAATATGCATGAACGCAAAATGCATATGTTCCGAAACTCGCAGGCGACAGTCGTGCTGCCCGGTGGGGCCGGATCGCTGGAGGAATTCTTCGAAATCTTGACCTGGCGCCAGCTCGGCCTGCACAGCAAACCGATTCATGTCCTGAACACTGAAGGATACTGGGACAGGCTCATACAGCTTGTGGAGCATGTCATCGCCGAAGGTTTCGCCGATCCCTCACTTCGTGGCTACGTATCGGTGGCGGCCTCCGTTCCCGACCTGCTCGCGGGGCTGCGCGCGGACCTGTCAAGACGCAGCCCCGCGAACGAGTAGATCGCGAGCGCGATCCAGATAAGCGGGAACGCCATGGCATGCCAGTGAGTAAATGGCTCGGTGAACACAAGCACGGCCACGAGGAATTGAAGCGTCGGATTTACGTATTGCAGCAGACCGACAGTCGCGAGCCGAAGCTGGCGTGCGGCGAATGAATAAAGGATCAGCGGCGTCGCGGTGATCGGCCCACAAAGCGCCAGAAGGAGGCTATCAGCGAAATTTTGGCCGAATGCCCCGGCTCCCTGTCCTGCCCAACCAAGAAAGTGAACGCCCGAAAGCCAGACCAGCGCGACCGGCGCCAAAAGCGCGACTTCAGCCGTTACCGACACCACCGGCCCGGAAACGGCATTCTTCTTGGCGACGCTGTAGGCTCCAAACGTGAGCGCCAGAGCCAGGGAGACGAACGGCAGCGCACCAAGCCCCCATGTCAACAGGCAAACAGCGACCGACACGAGCGCAAGGGAGACCAGCCGCACCGAATTCAGCGTCTCGCGGAAAAACACGACACCCAGGACAACCGAAACCAATGGGAAAATATAGTATCCCAGGCTCGCCTCGACCGCGCGGCCCTCCTGAACTGACCATATGAACAGGAACCAATTGGCTCCGATCATTGATGCCGCAAACGCGGAGGCAACAAACGCGGTCGGACTGCCCAACGCTCCCCCGAGCTCGCGCAATCGCCTTCCGGCGATAAGCACGAACCCAAAAAACACCAACGACCAGAGCGTGCGATGGCAAAGCACTTCCAACGTGGGCACATGTGAAAGCGCCTTATAGAAAAGTGGCGAAAGACCCCATATCACGTTGGCGACCAACGCCGCGGCGATACCCCGCACCACACCTCCGGTCACGGTCCGGCCCCGGTCTGCAACCTCAACCGGACGGGTCTGACAGAATGGCGATCATCGTACGGCAAACACCCCGAGGGCCGGGAACCGATCTGACGGGGTCAACGCCAGATAGCCATGGAGACACGTTGGCTTACGTCACGGAACGCGCCACCTCAAGAAGCGGCGCTTCCCGCCTCACCCCTTCATCAGGATCAGAGCCTGGAGGCCACGTTCTCCCAATTCACGAGATTTTCAAGAAAGTTCTCGAGATAGGCCGGACGCCTGTTACGGAAATCAATGTAGTAGGAATGCTCCCACACGTCGCATCCGAGTAGTGCGGTCTGGCCGAAACACAACGGATTGACGCCGTTCTCCGTCTTCGTCACCTTGAGCGCACCGTCCGTGTCGGAGACGAGCCAGCACCATCCCGAGCCGAACTGGCCGACACCCGCGGCGACGAAACGCTCCTTGAAGGTCTCCACCGAACCGAAACTTTCCTTGAGGGCGGATTCAAGCTCGGACGGCATGGAGGATTGGCCGGGTCCCATCATCTCCCAGAACTGATTGTGGTTCCATAGCTGGCTGATGTTGTTGAAAATACCGTTCTGCGCAACCGCATCCGCCTGATAGGTTCCCACAACGATTTCCTCCAGGCCTTTACCGGCCCATTCCGTTCCGGAAACCAGTTTGTTTCCGTTATCGACATAAGCCTTGTGGTGGAGGTCATGATGGTACTCCAGCGTCTCCCGACACATTCCAATGTCGGCCAGAGCGTCGTGTGCGTACGGAAGATCGGGTAGTTCAAATGCCATAGGGATTCTCTCTTTCCTGGGTTGTTTACTGCCGCCGCATTTGCTTCGGAACCGCCCCCACAGTCAAGCCGCTCTGGCCGGACGCGCCGAAATGGCGCCAACCGACGGAATGGGACGAATCCTTCATTCGGAATTTCCGTTCCGGTCTCTGCCGGCCCGCGATCTCAGCCGCTCCACCCGCTCCGGATCCACGGGCTCCCCGAGCAGGGAGAACACGCCCGGCGCGACCTTGACGACAAGTGGCGAATAACTCAGGTTGACGTAGAAACTCCTGACGTTCACCCCAAGCCGCTCAACACAGTATTCCTCCAGTTCCTCCCGGGCCACCGGGCTACCGAGCTCCCTCAGGGCCTTGATGAATGCCTTGTCGTTCAGGCCGAGCTCCCTCTCCGTGGCATCCGCGAGAACATGTGCGCGGCCATCCTTCACCCTGGCGATCCCGTTGACCTCAAGAAAGGCCGCGAGAACCGATTGCGGCGGAACGAGCTTGATCCGTCTCGGGCGCTGAAGCGATGCGTGCAAGGATTTGATGTCAAGCGAGGTAAGCGCGGACAATATCCCGCTCGTGACGTTGACCAGCCTGTTTCGGGATACCGCCGTGGACATCAGCCACGTCTTCTGCTCATCGAGCCAGGCGATTTCGTCGAAACCCGACAGCAGTCTGCGAATCTCATCCGGTTTCGCGTCCACCGAGCCCAGCAGTTGCGCCAAACGTCCGATTTCGACGCAGCCCCGCGCCGTTGTGTCCTTCCTGACCTGGTTCAGGACGGTCTCGAGGAATCGTCTATCGGAGCGGTCACCATACAGCATGGTACCACCGACCCTGAAGCTCTCGATGGCGCTCGGCTCACCAACCAGTTCAATTGCCCTGATGGCACCTCCCACGTGGAAAGCGATTTCGGTGATGCCGGCCTTCCTGGCCGCCTCAGAGAATTCCGCCGCGCTGAATGGCCGCGCCAGATCGGAATTAATCAGGTCGCGGGCAATGAATAGGTGTCTTGTCGGGCGCCAGACCGACGCCAGCCTGCTCTCGACCTTTGCCGCGATCTGGCGAACCCTTTCCCTCGTAAGGCCATACCGCCGCCCTGTGCTTTCGAGGGTCCGCGGGCCATGCTCGTTGAAGCCATACAGCAGGGACAGCATTTCGGCGTTTCTTTCATGCGTGGCCTCAAGCAGAAGGGCGAGAAGCTCGCTCTCGAGCGACCGATGCTCGCTCCACTCGGGCCGGACCAGCCCGAAAAGCCGCGTCTGGAGTTGCCGCCCCATTTTCCGTCGCGCCTCAAGGGCGCGCTCGGTGGACCATCCATCCAGCGCCATTCCCGTGGAAAACCCGAGCCCGGAAAGAATGCCGACCGCTACCTGAAGTGATTTCGCTCCAAGGCCCCGCCTCTGGAGGATCTCGGGTTGGGTCAACTGGACAAATTCGCCGACAAGACGGACGTTTTCCCGTTTCATTACCATGACCAAGCGTTCGGGAAGTTCGATTTCCTCGAGGGTGGCCAGCAGCGCTTCGTTGCCTTTGGACCATGGGAATTCATGCTTGGGCAATTGAAAGCCTCTCCAAACTGGACGCGCGGGCATCTTTCCCGGGCCGCGTATAAGGCTCTGATCCTATGCTATGGCGCATGGCTGTCAAGTAGGCCAGAACCATGCATCTCCGGGTACGATTCCCGCATGGTTCGCTTTCACGCGGCGAGGACGACACGCGTGACCGTCCGGCCTTTGGCGCATTCCGGGTGCCGGTGCGGGAACTCAGGGCCGGAAACGTCGGCCGAGACTGCGCTCGCGGAAAGCCGCGGCTCGCGCCGCACGGTTTCTCGGCCTCGTCCGGACCGGCTCCAATCCGCGGATACAGCTTCAGAAAAGTCCTTGATCCCAGCATACTGCGGAAACCACGCTACGCCATACCGGAGCCGCACCCGGGACCATGGGATAATGAACGCCAAGGCGGGTGCGGCGGTGGGGTAAATCCGGGCGACCCGTGGAGGTCCCCGGGGCTCCATCGCCCTAGCCAGAGGCGAGCGACCCGGTTGGCCGGCTGCTTGGGGACGGCGCGCCTCGAAACCCTCCTCGAAGGCACCCATAGCGGTTCTCAGAAATACCTCACCTCGCTGCCCGGTGTGGCGGCCGTCGACAGCAGATCCAGCGCGTAACCCGCTACGGATCTAAAGCAGATGACGGTGACGGTCGCGCCATCGCGCAACCAGAACGCCGCCGGAATCTGGGCCAGACGCGAGCGGCGAACCATGCCGATACCGAACTCTTCAGGCGAAACATCAGCTGGGGTCAGCTTCGCCAGGACATCACGAATGCCGGCTCCGGAAACCGTGAACACACTTCTTGCGTCGGAGACATCCGCCACAAGTACATGCAGTCCTTCCAGACCAGCCTCCATTTTCGTCACCGACTCAGCCACCTCACCATACGGACAGAAGACCAGAAGCTCGTCTGGCGCCATCCACAGGATACCGTAGGCATCTTCGAATCGCGCCTCGCCCCGTCCCGGAACCGCGATGCCCGTAATTTCGCTGACGACTTCTCCAAGGGTGGAAGAGGTGAGATCGCCACGCACCGTCACCATCCCGTGCGGACCCGCCGTCTCGACCGTCACGGTCCCGGACGCCCCCTCAGCGTCAGGCCTCACCTTCCGACCCTCCAGCGTCCAGGAATGCCGGGCTCACGACGCGAGCCCTGCGGATCAAGCCGTCGCTGCACGGAAACTCCAGCACCTCGCCGGTGCGCTCGGGGCCTCGCTTCACCAACCCAAGGGCGATTCCCCTGCCGAGCGTCGGCGAGAAATAGCTGGAGGTTACCCTACCCTGAACATTACGCTGTCCATTTACGTTTTTTCCGTTCGCGACGGCATACGCTCCGTCGGGAAGAACCGAGCCGTCGAGCGTCTGAAGCCCGACAAGTTTCCATCGGTCCGGATCGGTCATGCCCACACGCTCGTGAGCCCGCTTGCCAAGGTAATCGGACTTTTTCCTCGAAATGGCCCAATGAAGTCCGAGATCCTGGGGAATGACGGTTCCATCGGTCTCATCGCCGATCATGATAAACCCTTTCTCGGCCCGCATGACATGCAGGGCCTCGGTTCCGTATGGCATCGCACCAAACCCGTTTCCAGCCTCCACCACGGCCTCCCAGAACCCATTGCCCTGAGTCGCGCGCACCGCGATCTCGAATGAGGTCTCGCCGGAGAAACTAACGCTGAAGACACGGACGCCAAAGCCTCCGATCGAACCATCCGCCCAGGACATGAACGGCAACGCATCGGAGCTTAGATCCATGCCACCCATATGTTCGAGCGTCTCACGGGCGTTCGGGCCAACGACAGCGATCTGGGCGAACTGCTCGGTCAGGTTCAGGGTGTAGACCCTCCAGTCCCACCACTCCGTCTGCAACCATTCCTCCATATGCGCATGAATCCGGTCGGCGCCGCCGGACGTGGTGTGACAGAGAAACTCATGCTCGCCGAGCCGCGCGACCACACCGTCATCGATCAGGAATCCGTTCTCGTCACACATCAGTCCATAGCGACAGCGACCGGGCGGCAGCGTCGATATCATGCCCGTGTACATCATATCGAGGAACCTGCCCGCGGCCGGACCCCTGACCAGTATCTTTCCGAGTGTGGAGGCATCGAACAGACCGAGTCTTTTCCGGGTGTTGGTAACCTCCCGCCGTACGGCCCCGTCGATATCCTCACCGCCACGCCGGTAGCAATACGGGCGTCGCCAACGCCCCACCGGCTCCCAGAAGGCTCCATTTGCCTCATGCCAATCATGCATGGGAGTGCGGCGAACCGGCTGGAAAAGACCGCCCCGCGCCTCTCCGGCGACCGCGCCCAGCGAAATAGGGACGAACGGCGGACGGAACGTTGTCGTTCCCGCCTTGGGAATCTCAACGCCCAACTCACCGGAAATCACCCCCAATCCGTTTATGTTACTAAGCTTGCCCTGATCCGTCGCCATTCCAAGCGTGGTGTAGCGCTTGACGTGCTCAACCGATTCATAACCTTCCCTGACAGCCAGCTGGACATCGGAGACCTTTACGTCATTCTGGTAGTCAAGCCATATTTTCCGCCGAAGCTTTCGGCCCGCTCCCTGTGGCATCAACCAAACCGGCAACATCGGCTGGACCTCTTCGTCAGCGGCCTCGGGTGCGGTCGTCGCGCTCACATCGTGACCGACGGCCAGCGCGGCCGCCCTACCTTGGGAATCGGCATCCGCCAGCGTCTCGGCCAACGTCACCGCGCCGTTCGCGGACCCCGCCGCCCGCACGAACCCCTCTCCCCCCGCACCCACCGGGGGACGGGTCGGATCGGGTCGGAAATAGGCGTTGATCCCATCCCACATAAGTCCCCCACCACAGTGCGACCATAGATGCACCGCGGGCGACCACCCACCCGACATGGCGACCGCGTCGCAGGCCAGCTCGTCAATCACCGCACCCTCGCCCGCCTGAACGGCGATGCCCACACCATTGACCCGGCCGCGGCCGTTCACGGTGGCCACCGCTTTGCCACATTCGATCCGGATTCCCAGATCCCGTGCCCGTTCGGCCAGCGGTCCCAATGCCTGCGGCCGGGCGTCAATTACCGCCGGAACCTCGAGTCCCGCCTCCTTGAGCGTGATCGCGGTGCGATAGGCGTCGTCATTGTTCGTTACCACCACCGTCCGGTCACCCGGCGAAACACCCCAGTTCACCACATAATCACGGACGGCGCTGGCCAACATCACACCGGGAACGTCGTTGCAGGCGAAAGAAAGCGGCCGTTCAATGGCGCCCGTGGCCGTCACCACCTGCTTCGCCCGGATCCGCCAGAGCCTCTGGCGGGGCGCGCCGTCCGCAAGGCCACCGTCGACCGAGCTCTCGCAGCCGATTACGTAGCCATGATCGTAGACTCCGGCGGCCACGCACCGCGCGCGCATCCGGACATTGTCCATTCCGGCAAGTTCGGCGAGGGTCCGCGAAACCCATCGTTCCACGGGCATCCCGTCCACAACGGCACCGTCAACCACGGTTCGGCCACCCCAGTGGGGTGACCGCTCGAGCAGAAGGACCCTCGCACCGGCCGCTCCAGCCTGTCGCGCGGCGGCAAGACCCGCGATTCCGCCACCGACCACCAATACGTCGACATGGACATGGAAGTGTTCGTAGGTATCGGGATCATGATCCTTGGGTGCCTTCCCAAGACCCGCCGCGCGCCGGATGAAAGGTTCGAAGACATGCTTCCACGCCATACGTGGATGAATGAACGTCTTGTAATAGAATCCCGCCGGTAGGAGACTCGAGGCCAGGTCGCTTAGCGCGCCTACATCGTACTCCAGGCTCGGCCAGTGGTTCTGGCTCACGGCCCGCAACCCATCGAAAAGCTCCTGAGCCGTGGCGCGCTGGTTTGGCCTGAACAGGCCTTCCTCGCCCACTCCGAACAGGGCGTTCGGTTCCTCCGGACCGCTCGCGACAATGCCCCTTGGCCGATGGTATTTGAACGACCGCCCCACCAGCACCTGATCGTTCGCCAGCAGTGCGGAGGCGAGCGTATCTCCCGCGAATCCGCGCATGCGCATACCGTTGAAGGTGAAACCCAGCGGGCGGGAACGGTCCAGAAGGCGGCCGCCGGAGGCCAGACGGGCGCTCATGAGAATTCCCTCCAGCGCCAGCCGGGCCTTCTCGCCCCGATGGTCTCCATGATTTCCCCGGGCGGTCCCTCGGTCTGCGCGGGATATGTTCCGAACACTTCAAGCGTCACGGTATCACGCGCCGCATGGAACCATTTCCCGCAGCCATTAACATGACGCCAGCGCTCGAAATGCACGCCGCGCGGGTTCTCCCGGAGAAACAGATAGGCTTCGAACTCCCCGTCACCGCAATCGGACGCTTTCCGCCTTACATGCGCCTCTCCGCCCGGCTCAAGCTCGGTCTCGTCGGCGAGAACTCCGCAGTATGGGCATCGCAGCGTCAGCAACGGGGCTCTCCCGGATTTACGGCATGCGCGTCGACGGTCCCGGCGGAGTCCATGGCCCCGAGACCGCCGCGGCACGCGGGCGTCAAGCCATGACGGCGGTCATCAAGGCCGGATAGCGGCCATACGGGCCGTCCGGGGTCCCGTCGCACGGATACGGGTCGCCCCGGCATCAATGCGCCACTCCCGCCGCCACGCTCTCGTCGATGAACCGACCCTCGCGGAACCGGCCCAGCCCGAATCCGTCAGCGAGCGATGACCCGCCCGTCGCCATCAGTTCAGCCATCGCCCATCCCGAACCCGGGATCGCCTTGAAACCACCGGTGCCCCAGCCGCAGTTGACGAAACAGCGTTCCACGGGTGTTTTGGATATGATCGGCGAGCGGTCGCCCGTCATGTCGACAACCCCACCCCACTGGCGCAGGATTTTGAGTCGGGAGATGATCGGAAACGTCTCTACCAGCGCCCGCACCGTTTCCTCAATATGCTGGAATGACCCTCGCTGGGTGAAATTGTTGAAGCCGTCGGCACCACCGCCGATCACCAGTTCGCCCTTGTCCGACTGGCTCATGTATCCATGTACGGTGTTGGCCATGACCACGACGTCCATACAGGGCTTGACCGGTTCCGTGACAAGCGCCTGCAGCGCGACCGACTCTATGGGTAGCCGGAAGCCGGCCATCGCCGCGAGATGGCCCGAATGTCCGGCAACCACAATTCCCAGTCTGGAGCAGTCAATGCTCCCGCGGGTGGTGGTCACTCCCGTGACCTTTCCTCCCTCGGTGCGGATACCGTTTACCTCACAGTTCTGGATGACGTGAATTCCCATTGCGGAACACGCGCGCGCGTAGCCCCAGGCGACGGCATCGTGCCGGGCCGTACCGCCACGCGGCTGCCATAGCGCACCGAGCACCGGATACCGCGGACCGCTGATGCTGATGATCGGACAAATCCGCTTCACCCGGTCCGGTCCGATGAATTCGGTCTCCACACCCTGCAACGCGTTCGCGTGAGCCGTGCGCCTGTAACCCCGGACCTCGTGATTGGTCTGCGCGAGCATCATCACGCCCCGGGGACTAAACATGATGTTGAAGTTCAGTTCCTGGCTCAGGGTTTCGTAAAGGCCACGGGATTTTTCGTAGATCGCCGCGGACGCGTCCTGCAGATAGTTCGACCGGATGATCGTCGTGTTACGCCCGGTGTTTCCTCCACCCAGCCAGCCCTTCTCCAGAACCGCGGTATCCGTAATCCCGAAATTCTTCCCCAGGTAGTAAGCGGTCGCCAGCCCGTGACCGCCCGCCCCGACAATCACCACGTCATACCTGGCCCGCGGCTCTGGCGAGGCCCATGCGGGTTCCCAGCCG
Organism: Rhodobacter sp.; assembly: GCA_026708635.1. GTDB lineage: Bacteria > Pseudomonadota > Alphaproteobacteria > Rhodobacterales > Rhodobacteraceae > JAPOUP01. The sequence goes on along the minus strand of JAPOUP010000331.1, from coordinate 6,928 downwards.
GTGTGGCCGCGCAATGCCTCGCGAACTATCGAAAATGCGGAATAGCGTTTCACCGGTTTCCCCAGGCGGTGTCCGTGGCGGCTCATTTGGGTCAGAATGGACATCCCATCGAAGGATTCCAAGACGGTGAACGGCACTCGCGGACAATAATGCGACACGGGGCACAGCGGCAAAACCGCGCGATGCACGCATACGAGCAACGGGCTTTCTCGGTGGAACCGAAACCTGTAGATGGACCTGGGTCGCAAAGGAGATCCAAATGGGATTCTGGCTGGTTGCGGGTACGCTGGCGCTCGTCGTGAGCGGAACTCTTGCGATGGCAATCGTGCGTTCGCGCGAAGACGGCCACACGGCATCCGATCAGGATCTGCGTATCTACCGGAACCAGCTTGACGAAATCGACCGCGATGTCGTCCGCGGGACCCTCACCGCGAAACAGGCCGGATCCGTGCGCACCGAAGTATCGCGCCGGCTTCTGGAAGCGGACAGGAGGGCGCAGGCGACACGGTATCGGACGCCCCCGCGCCACGTCTCCGCGGCGCTTGTGTTCGCGATTTGCGTTGTGCTGGCCGTCGGATCGACGGGCCTCTATCTTTCAATAGGCGCTCCCGGTTATCCGGACCTGCGCCTCGCCGACCGGATCGCGCTTGCCGAGGAGAGGCACAGGACACGCATGAGCCAGGCTGAGGCCGAGGTAATGGCGGAGACCCGGGCCGGCGGTCCCCGGATGACTCCGAACGACATCGATCCAGCCCTGCCGGATCTTATGGAAAGGCTCCGCAAAGCGGTTTCGCAACGCCCGGACGACCCGGAAGGGCTAAGGCTACTTGCCCATTACGAGGAGGTGCTCGGCGATTTCCGGGCCGCTCATTCCGCCCAGTCGCGTCTGATTGCGCTTAAGGGCGAGGGTGCCGCCGCGGACGATCACGCCACGCATGCCCGGCTTCTGGTGCTGGCGGCGAACGGTTTCGTTTCGCCGGAAGCCGAGACGGCGCTGCATCAAGCGCTTCAACTGGATCCCGGTCATGGTCCGGCGCGTTACCTCACGGGACTCATGCTTGCCCAGTCGGGCCGCCCCGATCTCGCGTTCGATGTCTGGCGGGCGCTCCTGGAGGAGGGACCGCCGGATGCCGCTTGGCTCCGACCGATCAGGGAACGGATCGGGTACGCGGCACAGGCGGCCGGTATCCGTTACGTCCCGGCGGACAATGAGCCCCAGCCATTGGCCGGTCCGACCATCGAGGACATGGATGCCGCCAGAGAAATGGACGCCGCTGACCGGCAGGAGATGATCCGGGGCATGGTGGATGGTCTGGCGGAAAGGATCGAGGGCGGAGAGAGCGGTTCTCCCGCGGAATGGGCTCGGCTCATCCACTCCCTGGGAGTCCTCGGCGACACGACACGCGGATCTGAATTTTGGTCAAAGGCGCAGGCGGAGTTCGCCGACGACCCCAAGGCTCTCGCGATCATCCGCGCCGCCGCTATCGACTCCGGTGTTGCGGAATGATCTGCGACAGTGTTGGGGAATTCCTGAGCGCCCTGCCCCCGGCGCGCGCCATCGCGGGGCTTGATCTGGGTACGAAGACGATTGGTGTCGCGGTATCGGACCCGGGCCGGTCGATCGCGACGCCGCTGCATACCATCAGGCGACGGAAGTTCGGCGTGGACGCCGCTCGCCTGTTGGCGGTTGCGGAAGACCGCGATCTGGCTGGGCTTGTCATGGGCCTGCCACTGAACATGGACGGCACCGAGGGGAGACGCTGCCAGTCAACGCGCGCGTTCGTCCGCGACCTAACGCGACTGACCGCTCTTCCCGTCATGTACTGGGACGAGCGGCTCAGCACGGTCGCCGCCGAACGCGCGCTGCTCGATGCGGATACGTCCCGAAAGCGCCGTAGTGAGGTCATTGACCATGTCGCGGCGGGCTATATCCTGCAGGGAGCGCTCGACAGGATGCGGAATCAGGGGATCGGCCGATGAATGACGATATCCCCTGGAGACGTGACGAAGTCGACTCCCCCTGCGTCCGCGTCTGTGTCGTACATCCCGTGTCCGGGCTCTGCGCCGGCTGCCTGCGTTCGGCTGAAGAGATCAGCCTGTGGTCGTCGATGACATCGAATGAACGACGGAGAATCATGGCCGAGTTGCCTAAGCGGGCCGGCAAACTGGCGCGGCGTCGGGGCGGACGTGCGGCGAGACTGGATCGGGCACGCTAGCCATTTCGATAACGGCCGGGGGCCGAACGGCAGCGAACTGAATGGGAATGGGCCGGACGCATGACGCGCCAATACCCGAACGTCGGGGCCATGGCCGGTATCCGTTCCATCGCGGCGGCCCGGTTCGATCCAACGCTTCCCCTCCCCCCGGCCACATCAGGTATTGGATACCGAAGCGGCATATGCTCTCACGACGGCATCGGCCCGTCCTCAGGCAAGACGGATCCAATCCCTTATCGAGCCTTCAAGCGGCGGTCTGAAGTAAGCGATCACCCGGCCGTCACGTGAAGCGGCCGCGTCCTGCGTCCGGGGCACCCAGGGAGCGATGCCATGCAGCGCGAGTCGATGAACCAGATAGGCCTCGCCCGGTCTGGCGGACACGGACACACGCCGACAGCGTTTGAACGCTTCGCGACGGGCGGCGTGATAGGCATCCGTCAGGTCGGTTTCCGGCCATGTTTCGGGCGGTCTCGGAAGAAGGGCCTCTCCGAGCGCTTCACGCATGATTTCGTGACTCCCTTCCCAGATCACCAACGGACCCGCATCCGGCCTGACCCAGGTCAGCGGAACTCCCATGATGAAAGCGTGCGGATCGCGCAACACTCGCCGTCCGGGCCCGACACGCGCCAGGCCATCCACATGTGCGGCGTTCCGATACTTCCGGTAGACGAAGGCGGCCGCGGACTCTCCTTCCCGCGGACGTGGATAGCCAGGATAAATCACCGAGATCTGGGCGCGGTCCCAGCGGCCGATGGAAAACCCGAGCGCCTCGACGGTCTCGACCGCCCTTCCGCGGAGCGGCGTTTTCCCGTTGACGGATCCATCCGCCTCGTTTGGCAGAGCGTTCACGCCAACGAACCAGGTTCCCTCACAGACGCGCCAATCGGCGTTCTCCGGCGCTCGAACCGCATCGCGGGCGGCGGGCAGCGCCGCCGAGACCCAATCCAACAGTTCCACGTCGAATGGAATCCGAACCCATCCAAGGGAGCGATAACCTTCGATTTCCGGGAGGCTGTTACCCATCACCTACAAATGCCAGCGCCGTGTCAATAACCTCAAGCCCGGCTCCGTCCCGACTTCCCCGTTCCGACAGGGTTCGCCGCCATGAGCGTGCGCCGGAGCGCCCGGAGAACAGCCCGAGCATATGTCGCACGACGTCGCGCAGACGTCCGCCCTTGGCCAGATGCCCGGCGATGTAAGGACGCATCAATTCCACCACCTCCCGGGCCGTCCTGACCGACCGATCGCCGAATATCTCGCTGTCAACGCGGAGAAGGAGGTCGGAGGGCGAGTTGTAAGCCGCACGGCCAAGCATAACCCCATCCATTCCCCTGGCCAGATGCGCATTCACCTCTTCAAGCGACCCGATCCCTCCGTTGATCGACATGTGGATATCCGGGAACGTCTGTTTCGCGCGGTAGACAAGCGGATAGTCCAATGGCGGAATTTCCCGATTCTCTTTCGGGCTCAGGCCCTTTAACCAAGCCTTGCGCGCGTGGATGGCCATTCGCCGCACACCCGCCGCGCGCACGGTCTCGATGAACGCGGGCAACGTCTCCTCGCATACCTGTTCATCGACTCCGATCCTGCATTTTACGGTAACCTCAGCGGGCTGCGCCGCGATCATCGCCGCGACGCACTCCCCTACCAGCGCGGGCCGCTTCATCAATACGGCGCCAAAACATCCCGACTGAACCCGATCCGACGGGCACCCGACATTGAGATTAATCTCGTCGTATCCAGCGTCGGCCGCCATGGCCGCGGCCGCCGCCAGCTCCCGCGGTTCCGAACCGCCGAGCTGCACCGCGACCGGATGCTCGGCGGGATCGAAATCCAGGAGGTGCCATGCCTTCGCGCGGACCAGAGCCGGAGCCGCTATCATTTCCGAGTATAGCAGCGCGTGCCGCGACATGAGCCGATGCAGGTACCGGCAGTGGCGATCAGTCCAGTTCATCATTGGGGCCGTGGACAATCTAGCATGTTGATTTATTAGCATTTTTTATGTATCTTCAAGCTGTTGGCGGCGACGGCTGCTACGCTGGAATACGCCCGATATCCCCGAATTTGCCCCTCTACGACGACTCATTGCACACACAGCGCACACGAAAATGGCCATCATCACCAAGCTTCCTTCCGGTGCCTACCGGGTCCAGATCAGACGAAAGGGCCGCTACGCGAGCGAGACGTTCCTTCGCCGCGACGACGCCCATCGCTGGGCCCGGCAGGCGGAGACCCGGGTCGATCAGGGGCTGACGCCGAACAAGTCGTCCGTCTCCCGCCTCCAGACCTTTGGCGACCTCATCGACCTCCATATAGACGATATGTGCGAGGTAGGGAAACCGCCCCGACGCAGCAAGGTCGCTACACTCACAACGCTCAAGCGCGATCTGGGGAAGGAGAAGATCGGCCACCTCGATCGGCAGAAACTGATCGACTACGACAAGATGCGGGCCGAGCGAAGCGCCGGACCGATAACCCTCGGGATCCACATCGACGTTATCAAGATGATCATCACCCATGCGGCCGCGATCCATGGTCTCGACATCTCCCCGGAGCCCGTCGATCTGGCGCGTGTTGCGCTGAAACGCCTTGGCCTCATCGGCAAGGGCACAGAGCGGGATCGACGCCACGGCCCTACTCCGTTTCACCGAGTCCTCGCCCGCGCCGTTCATCGACGGCATCCGCGCCGCGCGGAAGAGGATCGTAGCGCGGTCGGACAACGACCGTCAGGACTTCCTACGTAAGCGCGGGTTCTCGAAGGCGGAGACGGGGCGGATCGTCGAGACGGTGCCGGTTGAGGAAGACCGCCCGCCCGAGAGCGTGTTCGACTTCGTGCAGGGGATCACGGCGGTGGCCCGTTAGAAGCCACAGCAGGATGCGCGGTTTGTGATGGAGGGGAAAGCGAAGGTGTCGCTTGAGAATGTCTGACAGACGATTTTTCTCTTCTTAAATACCTTAAGGCAGAAGTGAGCTGAAGTGCCGCATGAGGATATCGAGAGGCGTCAGAGCCCCTCGATCGTGAACTCAGGCGCGCCTTGCCAGACAAGCTTCCAGCTCGCGCCCGGGCGGACATTCTGGATGATGCCGGGATCGAAGGCGACGAAGCAACGTCCACCAGGGTGACGCACGGATGGGTAGATCAGCCCAAGATGCCCCTCTGCCCTCAACTCCGCAGCGAGGCGCTGCCCGGCCGGATAGCCCCGGTCAGGGGCCGAATCGAGCGCCGAATGCGCGTCCCCGTGCAGATCGGGGAAATCCCCGATGAAATCCGCCAGCAGTTCCACGTAGCGGGCCTCGCCCTCGTAGCGGCCGATGAAGCCCAACTCGCGGGTCCGGTGGAACCCAACCTCCTGTGCGCTCGTCAGCATGTCCCAGGCGCAATACCAAGCACCGCGGTCGCCGGAGTTGAACCGGTTGCCGGAGTGTCTCGTGTAGGTGAAGGCCGCGTTGATATGGCTCTGCCCGTAAAGGGTCAGGTCATGGGACCGCCGCGCGAACGCCAGTTCGCGACGGTCAAGCACAGGACTGCCCTCGCGCTCCGCGATCAAGCGGGCACTGGTCTCGCCTTCGATCTCGGCGAGGATATCCGCCTCCTCGTCGTTGTCCACCAGTCCCCGCAGCACGGGCGGCTTGTGGTGGGTCTCGGAGATCAGTCGGACAAGAGCACGGTCGTTGACGGAGGTGATCCTCAAATCCCGCCCCGCAGTGCATCAACATAGCTCCGCACGCGCAGGATCTTGGGCAACCCGCCCGCGATCATCGCCTCCACGGGCCGCGCACCGTCGAACTCCGGACCCCGGTTGGGCAGCTTCACCCAATCCCGCGAGATCGGCTCATTGAAATATAGCTCGAGTGACTTGTAGAGGCCGATCAGCGCGGAGAGCCGCAGCATCTGGTCACGCGTCAGATCCCCCGCAAAATCAGGCTTCTTCGCCCGCTTCCAGGTCGATTCCGACATATCCGCCAGCGCGGCCGCCTCACGCAGGGTCAACGACCATGCGCCCGCGATCCGGGCAAAGGCCTTGAGCGCGACCCCCTGCCGATCCGGTGCGGCACGGTCCAGGACAAGGTTTTCCATGTGTTGGCGCTCCTTCGTTACGCAAACAACCAATAAGACCATATGGATTGAATTGCAAGGCCATATGACTCGTTCAGGCGCGCCTAGAGTAAGAGGTGGCCCGGGTTTTCCGTGACCGGCTTGGAGGTCGGGAGAGAGGCTCCAGGCCGGCCCGTCGCGGAGATATCCCGATGACCAAGCAATAGAAGATCACCCTCAGCGCCTCGCGCGACATCCCCTTCAACAAGCTGATGCTCAGCCAGTCGAACGTACGCCACGTCAAGGCTGGCGTGTCGATCGAGGAACTGGCCGAGGATATCGCGCGGAGGACGCTGCTCAGCTCCATCACCGTGCGGCCCGTGCTGGACGAGAGCGGTGCCGAGACCGGCATGTACACGATCCCCGCGGGCGGGCGGCGGTTCCGGGCGCTGGCGTTGCTCGTCAAGCAGAAGCGCATGAACAAGACCGCACTGGTCCCCTGCATCGTGCGCACCGATGGACTCGCCGAGGAGGACAGCCTCGCCGAGAACGTCCAGCGCGCGCCGCTCCACCCGCTTGATCAGCTCCACTCACCAGGTCAAGAAAATTGAACTACACCCCCTCCGGCCTATCAACGTCACACACTTGACTCCGGGCCGCGACGCTCACCTCCTTG
>JAPOUP010000047.1 GCA_026708635.1 Rhodobacter sp. | reverse complement strand
CCTCCCTGACGCTACCGGCGCCAGCCGGTAGTTATTCACTGACCTTCCGCAAGGTGAACTTCAGCGGGTAGGGTATACTCGATGAGCCGAATTCGACCGCGTCTCAGGTCCCGCTTTGCCGCAGCGACCGTACGGGTTTAACGCAGTTCGCACGGTCCGGAGCCAGATCGCCTCGGCTAGAAATCAACGGCAATGCCCTTGCGCTCCCAATCCCCATATCGCACGGGATCAAGGCCCTCACGGCCGCCCAGCTCGGTCTGAGGCTGCCGTCCATCGCGTTTCCCGCGACGCAGTTCGGCCTCCGCCAACGCCCGCCGTGCGGCGTCCGGAAGCTCCGGGTTAACGCTCTCGTCCGCCATTTACGTGCTCCTTGCCGGATTTCGGGGAAATGATATAGAGGCGGGGCTTTGTCGGCAAGCACTGGACAGCGGATGGAAAAGCCCGGGATTGCCGCCCGTCGGACGGCGCTGTGGCTGTTGAGGCAGGTCACCGGGGAACGTAGGGCATTGGCGGACCTGCTGCCCGAGGCGGTGGAGCGGCTCGCGCCGAGGGAACGGGCCCACGCCCAGCGACTCGCCCGCGAGACGCTGCGGTGGATGGACCGGGCCGACCGGATGCTTGGCCCGCATCTCAGGAAACGGCCCGGGCTGGATGTGCTCAACGCCCTGCGGCTCGGGGTCGTCGAGATGACGGTCTGCGCGGCACCGCCATATGGCGTTGTCGATACGCTCGTTTCGTTGATGCGGGAGCGCAGGGTGACCGTTGGCGGCGCCGCCCTGGTCAACGCGGTGCTTCGGCGGGTGACCGGGGAACTCCACACGTGGGAGACCCTTCCGCAGCCGCGCATGCCCGGATGGCTGCGGCGGAGAATGGTCAGCGCCTACGGCGCGTCCCGGGTTGCGGCGATGGAACGGGCGCATAGCGCCGGAGCGCCGCTTGACATCACGCCGAAGGCCGGCGAGCCGGCTGACCTGGCGGCGAGGGTTGACGGTTTCGTTCTGCCGACCGGAAGCGTACGCGTTCCCGCGGCGGGACAGGTTTCCGCGATGCCGGGCTATGGACGCGGGGACTGGTGGGTACAGGACGCGTCCGCCGCGCTCCCGGCCGCGCTGCTGGCGGCGCGATCCGGCGAAAGGGTTCTGGATATGTGCGCCGCCCCCGGCGGAAAGACGATGCAGATGGCCGCCGCCGGCGCGGATGTGACGGCAATTGACATTTCCGCCGGGCGTATGGCCCGGGTCAGGGAAAATCTGGCCAGAACCGGACTGCCGGCACGTTTGGTGGTCTCCGATGCGTTGGCCTGGACCGGTGACGCCATGTTTGACGCGGTCCTTCTTGACGCGCCCTGCTCGGCGACGGGCACGATCCGCAGGCACCCGGATGTGCCCCATGTCAGGGATGATTCCGGATTGACCGACCTTCTGGAGCTGCAGGCGCTCTTGATCGACCGGGCGGCGACGCTGCTGCGGCCCGGCGGCCGCCTCATATACTGTACGTGCTCGCTGCTTGAGGAAGAAGGGGAGATACAGATCGAACGGGCGCTTGACAGGAATGATGATCTCGCGACCGATCCGGTGGCGCTCGGATCGCTGGAATCGGTTCTTTCCGGCCATATCGCCGGGGCCGGGCTTCGTGTCAGTCCCGATCATTGGGAAGATCTGGGCGGGATGGACGGTTTTTTCGCCGCATCGCTACGAAAGGCGTCCGCGTCCTCGTTTCGTCAATGACAGGCGGTTACGGCAGCTGTATGGTCACTTCAGCGCGGAATCTATCGTGGTAGGGTCAGACAGGACAGTTCGCTTGTCACGAAACGAATCAGTCCACGGACTCCTTGGCCGACTGATGAACCGGTATCACGTGCGACGTGCCTACCGCGAATCATCGAGGCCCTCGTTCGCTCTCTCGCCGGAACCCCTTATGATCGGCCGGCTCGCGCGCGGCCGCCAGGTCTGTGCCGGAAAGTTTCTGTTCGCCGGTAACGTGGTTGATGCCCCCGATCGAATGATCTGGGACATAGAGATCCCGGACGCCGCGTTCGAACGCGAACTCCACCGCTTCGTCTGGCTTGATGACCTTGCCTCGGTCGGTGGAAACGAGGCCTGGAGCCGGGCGCGGGTATGGATACGCGAGTGGATCAGGCGGTTCGGGAGAGGAGCCGGACCCGGGTGGCCGCCGGAACTCACCGGGCAGCGGCTGATCCGGTGGATCAACCATTCAACCTACCTGTTGGATGACGGCGACGAACGGTGGTCCGAGGCGTTCAGGCGCTCGCTCGGCCATCAGATCGAGTTCCTGTCGAATCGTTGGCCAAAGATACCGCAGGGACTTTCCCGCCTTGAGGCGCTTACCGCCCTCGTCCAGGCGAGCCTCGTTATGGCCGGAAACCGCGGCGATGCGGAATATGCGATAGCCGCCCTGGAGCGGGAAATCGATCGTGAAATAAATCCCGACGGAGAAATTCCGACCCGCAATCCGGAGGAGCTGCTTGACGTTCTGTTACTGCTTGTCTGGACCCGGTCGATTTTCACGGATGCGGCGAGGAGCCCTCCCGCCCCGATTGTCGACGCCATCGAGCGGATAGCGCCGGCGCTAAGGACGTTACGGCACTCCGACGGCGCCCTCGCGCGATTCCATGGTGGCGGGCGCGGTATTGAGGGGCGGCTTGACTATGCCCTGGCCAATTCCGGAGCGCGGCGTCTTGATCGACCCGGGTCGGCGATGGGATTTACGCGGCTGTCGGCGGGCCGAACGACCCTGATCATGGATGCGGCACCGCCACCGACCGCGAGCGGCGCCATTGGCCATGCGTCCACTCTGGCGTTCGAGATGACCCTGGGTCGTCGCCCCATGGTCATTAGCTGCGGGTCGGGCGTGCAGTTCGGCGCGGGATGGGCCAGAGCAGGAAGGACCGCGGCGCTGCACTCGGCTCTTGAGGTCGATGCGGGTCCGCACTCATCCTTCAGTGCGGGGCGCGGAGGGCGCGCGGCGCGGAAGTCACCGACCGGCGCGCCCACGGACGTGCGAGTGCGGCGTTTTTCCGACGCGGACGGAAAGGGTATTCGCGCCTCTCATGACGGCTACATGCCGACGCATGGGTTGATACATGTCCGGGCGGTTGGGCTGGCGTCCGACGGTGGAAGCCTGACCGGCGACGACACGCTTACCGCGGCCTCGGAAAACGAAGTGCGGCGTTTCGAGAGGATCAGGGATCGAACGGGACGTTCGGGCATTCCGTTCAGCATTCGCTTCCACCTGCACCCTGACGTTGCCGTTCAGGCCGACCACGGCGAAGGCAACGTGACGCTGCGCCCTGGAAACGGCGAGGTCTGGATCTTCCGATACGAGGGCGAGGCGACGATGCTGCTGCAGCCCAGCGTCCATCTTGAACAGGGGCGGCTGGCGCCCCGCGAAACGAGTCAGATCGTTCTTTCCGCCCACGCCATGGCGCATATGACGCATGTTCGCTGGAAGTTTGAGAGGGCAAGGGAATCACCGGTTCACATTCGGGACCTGGCGCGTGAAAACGCCGAAATCTCCTGATCCGACGACTGGAATCGTGCCCCATGCCTGATCCAATACCGATGCGCCGTGCGCTGCTTTCCGTTTCCGACAAAACGGGTCTGGCTGAATTCGCGGCAACCCTGGTCGAGCGCGGAGTGGAACTTCTTTCAACGGGAGGGTCGGCGGAGACCCTTAGGTCGGCGGGTCTGGAGGTGACGGAGATCGCTGACCTGACCGGTTTTCCGGAAATGATGGACGGTCGCGTCAAGACGCTTCACCCGGTTGTACACGGCGGTTTGCTGGCGCTGCGGGATAACGCTGACCACATTGCCGCCTCAAAGCGATATCGTATCGACCCCATCGATCTGCTCGTGGTCAACCTTTATCCCTTTGAGGAGACTGTCGCGAAGGGCGCGCCATGGGACGAATGCGTCGAGAACATCGACATCGGCGGACCGGCGATGATTCGGGCGGCCGCGAAGAATCATGCGTTCGTTACGGTAGTGGTGGACATCGGGGATTACGACAGCGTTCTTGCCCAGCTGGCGGCGCGTGGCGGAGGGACCGACATCGGATTTCGCAGGAAACTGGCGCAGCGCGCCTTCGCGCGCACCGCGGCCTATGACGCCGCGGTATCCAACTGGATGGCGGATGCAGCCGGAGACACCCCGCTCCGTCGCCACAACTTTGCCGGAACGCTTTTGCGGAAACTGCGTTACGGAGAGAATCCGCATCAGACAGCGGCTTTCTACTCCGACGGTTCGATGAGGCCCGGCGTCGCGACGGCCGTTCAGTGTCAGGGCGCGGAACTCAGCTATAACAATATCAATGACACGGATTCCGCATACGGGCTTGTGAGTGAGTTTCGTCCTGAGGAAGGCTCAGCCTGCGTAATTGTCAAGCACGCCAATCCCTGTGGTGTCGCCCGTGGAAGCAGTCCACGCGATGCCTACATACGTGCGTTCGATTGCGACCGAACGAGCGCGTTCGGTGGAATCGTCGCTTTCAACCAGCCTCTCGATGAAGAGACCGCGGAGGCGGTCTGTGACGCTTTCACCGAAGTGATCATCGCACCTGACGCCGATGCCGCCGCCAAAAGGGTACTGGCGAAGCGTGGGAAACTGCGTCTGCTGACCGCGGGTCGCCTGGCGGATCCTGAAGAGCGTACTGTTTCGTTTCGCCAGGTTTCCGGTGGGTTCCTGGTCCAGGATGGGGACTGGGGCCGTATTACGCCGGCCGACCTCAGGGTTGTGACCGAGAGAGCGCCTACGGAGCCGGAAATCGCGGATTTGATGTTCGCCTGGATTGTCGCGAAACACGTGAAGTCGAACGCGATTGTTTACGCGAGGGATGGCGCGACTGTGGGAATCGGTGCCGGGCAGATGAGTCGTGTCGACAGTTCGGCCGTCGCCGCGCTGAAAGCTGGGCGCATGGCGGTCGAGCTTGGTCTATCCGAATGCGCGGCCGAAGGTTCGGTTGTCGCGTCCGATGCCTTCTTCCCTTTTCCTGACGGTCTGCTCGCCGCGGCGCGGGTGGGGGCGAGGGCGGTGATTCAGCCCGGTGGCTCGGTGCGCGATGAGGAGGTGATCGCGGCGGCTGACGAGGCCGGGCTGGCTATGGTCTTAACCGGAATGCGGCACTTCCGGCATTGAGCTCGCCATGTTGCGTATGTGTCTGACAGCGGCGTTTGTGTTCGTGCTCGACCGGATCAGTAAATGGCTCGTGCTGGACGTGATTGATCTGCCCTCAGTGGGCGGTATTGATGTTCTGCCGCCGGTTCTGAACCTGCGAATGGCGTGGAACTTTGGCGTGAATTTCGGATTGCTGGCCGATGACAGCGCACTCGTGCGCTGGTCTCTCATAACCGTGGCCCTTGCGATCACTCTGGCTGTCGCGTTCTGGATGCGCAATGAGCGGGGTGCCGCCGCGCGGATATCGGCGGGCGTGCTGATCGGAGGCGCGCTCGGCAATGTATTCGATCGGATCGCTTATGGCGCCGTGGCGGATTTCCTGAACATGTCTTGCTGTGGAATCGATAACCCCTATTCTTTCAACGTTGCCGACGTAGCCATCTTCATTGGCGCGGCCGGCTTGATCCTGTCGACGGGAAATGGCGCAAAGTCTTCGTGACGGACGCGATCGGATGGGTTAAGCATGGTGCGGGCAACGGTTTGGGAGCGTGATATGCCATCGGTTTCCGCAAGGATTTTTCTCGCTTTACTGGTGGCGGGTTCCCTGGCCTCATGCGGTCGGGACGATGGGCCGCGGCTTATGAGTTCCCTGTCGGCGAATTCGGGCCCGGACGAGTTTGACATTCTGCCCAACAAGCCGCTTCAGGAACCGGCGAGCTATTCCGAGCTGCCTCCACCCACCCCGTTCGGCGGCAACCGGGCGGATGCATCGCCCGTCGCGGATGTCGTCGCTCTTCTGGGCGGAAATCCCGCGGCGGTAACGCGTGGCGAGGTTCCTTCCGTCGACCGGCGGCTGGTCGGCTATACCGAACGTTATGGCCGTCGGGACGGTATCCGCTCAGAGCTTGCGGCCGAGGATCTTGAGTACCGTGGCAATAACCGTGGCCGCGTTCTCGAACGGCTGTTCGATGTCAACGTCTATTTCCGCGCATACGAACACATGTCACTTGACCAGTACGCTGAGCTTGAGCGTTTCCGGGCAATGGGGGTACGCGCACCTGCCCCACCGCCTGAGCCAGAGGGAGAATAGGACTTCGGGTCCGGGGCACGCGGTTTGGTTCTTCGGGGTTGGCGGTGCCGGGCGACGGGTTGAAAACCCGCACAGGGTGTCATAGAGGAGACGTGATGGCGGATTAGCGCGAGGGTCGGTTTGAGGACGTTCAAGACCAAGACGTTCGCACGTTCCGCCGGTCGTGAGCGGCTGGAGGATGCGGTGCTGTGCGAGGCGCCCGGAACGGCGTGATCGACGCCGATCTCGGGGGCGGCGTCATCAAGCAGCGGATCGCCCGCAGGGGCGGCGGCCGTTCCGGCGGGTTCCGCACGATCCTGCTGTTCCGCCGAGGCGAGCTAG
>JAPOUP010000072.1 GCA_026708635.1 Rhodobacter sp. | reverse complement strand
CACGACGGCTGAAGTCCGGGCACCCAGTCCGCTGCGGAAACCTGAGCGCCGGAGAACATCGTTCCAACTTGCTACTGGCTCACCGAAATAACCATTCCGTTCGTGACGAGAACGATCAATCCACGATCGGCTCCGGTCACCTCAAGATAGGCGCGGACCTGGGCGCGATAATGTTCGATGGTCTCGGGCGACGGGTCGACGTCGCTCTTCCAGTCGATCACCGCCTCCGGCGTGCCGTCAGGACCGAAGGCGATGGCGTCGGCGATCCCTGCCGTCACCTCCTCATCCGTGGCGCACCCGGTGGACCCATACACCGGAAACTCCGGCAGTAGCCTTGGTTTGAGGAGTGCGACTTCGGGCAATGACAGAGCGCGGAGGACGCAGCCGGCGAGCTCCGCCGGCACCAGGCCCAATGCGGGATCGTCCACTATGGGCAGGCCCAGCGCCCCGATCAGGGTCCTGGCGCGGGCGACGAGTTCCCGCCGCGTCTCCGCCGTCTCGCCCGTGAGCGCCTCCTCTATCAGCTTGTGCAGGATGAGGCCTCGCTCCCGTCCGCCCTGGATCGCTCCCGCGCCATACGCGGGAGCGCCGTCGCCGTCCGTCACGAGGATCACGGGCGCTTGCTCCCGCGTCACCGGGTGGGCCGCGCCCTCGTCCCGGCTCGGCGTCCGCCACACGATGCTCCGCGTGCGCTCCGCGACCGCGGCCGCCTCAGCGGCGAATGCCTCGCGCGTTTGCTCGTTTACCGGTCCGGGCTCGCCCGCGCCCGCTTCCGACAGCGGATGGTCGAGATCCAGAGCCGGCAGCCCGGGAATGTCCAGATCGACGACGGAGAGCCAGGCCGAGGCGGCGGCGTCGACATCAAGCCGGGGCAGAATGAGAAGTTCCCGCGCCCGGGTAGCGGCGACGTACCAGAGGCGCACGCGTTCGCGGTCGAGTTCCGCCTTCTCGTCGTTGCGGGCCGCCTCGTATCCGGTGGGCTCGACGCCGAGGACGCGGCAATGGAACCGTCCGGTCGCGCGGTCCGTGACGGCGCTCTCCACCGCCATCACCCGGGTCATCGTGTTGATCGGCACGACGATGGGCCACTCCAGCCCCTTGGCGGCGTGCATGGTGTAGAGCGCCACCGCCTCCTCCTGGGCGTCCGGCCGGCCTTCCACGGCGCGGGCCTCGTCGCTCCAAGCGGCCGTCATCGCCTCGGCGAAGGCGCGCAGTCCCCGCACCGCATAGGCCCGGCTGAAGCCGAGGTAGAGATCGACGTTGGCCAGCGCCCGTTCCGCCTGACCGCGATGGCGCCGCAGCAGGATGGGACGGACCCGGAGCACGTCGACGGCTTGGGAGAGAAGCCCATGCGGCGTGGTCGCGTTCGCGCGTCGCTGCAGCGCCTGAAGCTTCTCGACGATATCCCGCGCGAGAGGGTTCCCGATCTCCTCCGGCGAGGCACCCAGGTCGAGCCGCGGCAGATCGTCGGGCGCATCCTCCCTGCGCGGCAGCGACCAGACGATATCGAGCAGTTCCTCCTCGGTAAGCCCCACCAACGGCCCGCGCAGCAGCGCGCCGAGCGCAAGCGTGTCGCGCCGGTCGGCGAGGACGCGGGTCACCGCGATGAGATCCTGGATCTCCTGGCGTCTGTAGAGACCCTTGCCGGCCTGCGTCGCGACGGGGATGCCGCGTTCTTCCAGCGCTTCCTCGTAGCGCCAGAGGTCGTTCCCAGTCGGGGCCAGCAGGGCGATGTCGCCGGCACGGCACGGACGCAGCCCGCCGTTCGCGGAGTCGGGGACCGGTTCGCTGCCGACCAGGCGCGCGCACAGTTCGGCGACGGCCGCAGCCTCGCCGTCGCGCTGTCGCCGCGCGCTGGCCCTGCCGTCCCCGTCGGCCACCGCGACATCCAGGGCGGCGACCGACGGTCCGCCGTCCCGTGGCGGCCGGAAGGGGTCGAGAGCCTGGAAGCCGGGCTGGCCGTTCTCCTCGGAGAGCGCGGTCTCGAAGCGCCCGTTCACGTATTCCATGATCGACGCGCGGGAGCGGAAGTTGGTGGCGATGGAGAGCACGGCGTCCGCGTCCCCGGCGCGAAACGCCTCGCGCGCCCGGACATAGGCCGCGATGTCGGCCCCGCGGAAACGGTAAATCGCCTGCTTGGGATCGCCCACCAGGAACAGCGCTCCCGGCCGCAGCGCGAATTCCGTCCAGTCGCCGGCATCGCCGTCCGCCGGCGGCTCGCCGCAGAGGCGCCAGAATATCTCCGTCTGAAGCGGGTCGGTGTCCTGAAACTCGTCGACGAGGACATGGTGGAAGCGCGCGGCCAAAGCGCGCCGCACCTCGTCGTGGTCGCGCAGGAGATCGCGCGCCGAGAATATCAGGTCGTCGAAGTCGAGCAGCGCGGCGGCGCGCTTGCGCTCGCGGAACAGCTCCATGACGGGCTCGACCAACGGCACCAGACCGGCTAGCATGTGGGTGGCGACGGCCTGCCGCAAGGCCGTCCAGGTCCGGCAGCAAGCGGCATAGTGAGCGCCGGCCGCGTCGTTCAGCCGTTCCGCATCCGCCTTGGCCAGACCTATGCGCCTTGCTGCGGCATCCCACTTGCTTTTCTTCCGATAAGATCGAAAAGCGCCCGATCCGGTGCACAGATCGGAGTGCGGTGCAGTCACCAATAGCGCGACGAGCGCGTCCGCCGTATCGGCCGGTAGCGCGGCGGCGACCTCCCCGGCCAGTTCCCGGAACCGGTCGGCGATGACGGCGGTTTCAGGTTCCCCGGCCTCGGCCCCGTTCAGGAACCCGGCCAGGCCATCAACGGCCTCCCGGAATTCCCCGGCGAGAAGGGCCAGGTCCCGCAGTTCGTAAGGGGCGAACTCACGATGCCGGCGAAGATGCCCGAGGACGGTGCGGATCAGCGCGACGGTCGCGTCGGGATCGTGCAGCACGAGCCCGGCGAGCAGGCCGCCTTCGTCGCCCCCGAGTTCTTCCCGCAGCCAGTCGTCGACGATCTCGGCGAAAGCGAGCTCCGCCTGATCGCGGTCCATCACGGCGGCACCGGGGTCGATGTCGGCCTCGACCGGATAGGGCGCGATGAGCCGCTGGCAGAAGCCATGGATGGTCGAGCAGGTCATCTCGTCCAGCGTCGCATCGGCCCGGGCGAGGTTGCCACGCCGCTCTTCCGGCAGGCCGTCCGGCAGGGCGGTGCGAAGCTCGACCGGAATCTCACCGACCGAAAGCGCGCTAACGAAGGCCCGCACCCGGATCAGCAATTCGCTCGCGGCGAACTCGGTGAACGTCACCGCGGCAACGGATTTGGGCGCGATCCCTTCAGCCAGCAGCATCGCGATGCGACCGGCCATGACCGCAGTCTTTCCCGAGCCCGCGCCGGCCTCGACCAGGAAAGAGCGGTCGCGGACCGCGACGGCCTCCCGCCGCGCGCCATCATCGGAGAGAACGGGAGGGCCGGACGCCATCACGGAGCGTCCCACACGCGGGTTGCGTCCCCAAGGCGCTCGTTGGCGGCAGTCTCCTTCCGGACGCGGTAGACGGCGCCGGCGTTGGCCGGGAGCGCGAAGGCGAGATCGTCATATTTCCCGCCGGTGTCCACGCCCATCACCGCGCCGCCGGAGGCGAGACCGGCGCGCGCCGCCCGCAGGTGGCCGGTGAGCGTGCCAAGCACGGCGTCAGGCTCGTCGAGCCGTAAATCCAGCCCTTCGCGCGGATAGAGGAGCGAAACCGCGGTGGACACTTCCTCGCCCAGCAGCGCCTTCACCGCGAAGGCGTAGAGGCAGCGCTGCAGCTCCCTGCCCCCGTCGAGGACGATGTCGTCCCCGGGAACGCGCCCGGTCTTGTAGTCGCGTACCACGGCGCGGCGACCGTCCGCGGAAATGTCCAGGCGGTCGATATATCCCGCGATGCCGAACCCGGTGCCGGCGATCTCGACGACGGCGCTTGCATCCCACGGGACCGCACCGTCGGTCCTGGGTTCAGAGCCGCCGAACGGGACCTCGCCATAGGCCGTGGCCTCCGCGAGGTCTCCGTCGCGGAAACCGAGGGCCCGGACGCCCAGCTCGCGAACCTCGTCCAGCGTGCGGCGCCAGATGACGGGCGGGGGCACGGCCCGTTCCGCTTCCCATGACACCGTGGTCTCGGTGGCGGCGGCATCCATGGCCGTGGCGATCCGCCCCGCCGAAGCGCCGGCGAGACCGCCGTCCCCTTCCAGCGTGCGAAGCGCCCGGTCGAGGGTCTGGTGAACGAGATCGCCCATTGCGAGGGAATCGAGGACCAGCGGATCCTCCCCGCTCTCGGGCGCGCGCCAGCCGAGCCCGTAGCGCCACACGAACCCGAGCGGATTGCGCAGGAGCATGCGAAGCGAACTCGCCGACTGGGTGCGCTTGAGGATGGCCCGGATCACCGGGTGGTCGGGGCGAACGGCGCCGTCGTGCGGCGTGATCTCCGCGCGCAGCCAGTCGAACCAGCAGTCAGACGCGGCCACAGCCTGGGGAAGGCGCCGGAATTCGTCGGGCCGGGCGGTGAGCCGGTCGGTCTCGCTGAAGGCGTGCGTGGGCATGCGATTACGCGGAACATAGGCTTCGTCCGCGTCGACCTGGAGAAGGAGGGCGCTGCGGCCAAGCAGCCGGCCGTCCTCGCCGCGCCGCGCGCGGGACAGCACTATCTCGCGCTCCGTCGTCGCCAGGACGGTCGCGAAGTCGCGGCGGTCGGCGGCGGCGACGGGCAGCGGATCGAGTTCGGCCGTGGGCACGATGTGATCGGAGAGAAGGCGGTCCTCCACCATCGCGCGCGGCCAGCGCGCGGAGTTGAGGCCGAGCAGTCGGACGAAGGGACGGGGCGACGCCGCGAGCGCGTTCGCCGGCATCCAGCAGGCTGAGACGCAGGGATCGATGCCGTCGTCCTGCCTGAGCGTCTCCAGGGTGAGCTCGAGCGACGCGGCCGGGCGTTCCGCGAGCGCTCTCCGCCAGATATCGCGCGCGTGCCCGCGCAGCAGCGTCTCGCCCGCCTCACCGGCGGCCCCGGCACCCCGGGACAGCAGGTTGACGATGCCGGCGAGCGCCGGGCCGCGGTCGTTTCCGTCCGGCCAGTCGGTGGCGCCCAGCCCATCGATCAGGCGCGTCCAGGCTTCGGTGGACGAAAGCGGCGCACCGGCCGGCAGGATGCGCGTCCAGCCCTTCGGCAAATCCGTGAACGGGCCGGCCTGGGCCCTCAGCAGCGTGTCCAGCCGGCGCATCCGCGTCTGGGAAAGGCCGCGCAGCAGGATGTCCGCAAGCGCCGCGGCCGCCTGTCCTTCCCGGCTCGCCGTGACCTTGACGCCGTGCACGAAATGCAGGTCGAGATTGGCGTCGGCAACGAGGGCGAGCAGGTGGTCGTCATACTCGGCGGGCGTGGCCGAGGCGATGGCGATGTCGGCGGGCTCCGCCTTCCCGGATGCGAGGAGCCCGCGCGCCCAGCGCATGGCCTCCACCGCCTCGTGGTAGGCCGTGGCGGCGCTCACGGCGGAGACGTCCGGTGATTTCGCCCCGTCGCGCACGATCTCGACCGCATGGCCATCGAGCCAGCCGGGCACCGGCCGTGGGCCAGCGTTCCAGCGCACCGGCACGCGACGGGCGAGGGCGTGGAGAAGGGGACGCCAGACCGGCGACAGTTCGGTGATGCCGACGATCTCGATGGGCCCGAACAGCGCCGCGGCGTGATCGAGCCGCGCAAGCCCCGCGGCGACAAGGTCGGCGGGACGCATCATCGATGGCGGCAGCGCCGTCACGACCGCTCGCTCCAGGCCGGCGATGGATCCCAGGCGCGGATGCCCGTCGGCCCGGGCCTGGAGGTCGAGGTTGGCCCGCCACGCCTTGCGCAGAGTGTCGGCGGCGGCGCCCACCATGCCCGGCAGCGTCTTGATGCCGTCGAGCTCGCCGAGATCGGTCCCCGGCAGGACGGCTACGATGGCTTCCCTGAGCGCATCGTCACTGACGGGCTGCACCAGCCCGCCCGCGAGCCGCGCCGCAAGCCGCTCAAAGGCCATGATCTGCAGCCCGTGCCGCCGCTCCCGCGCCGCGGCAAGCCGCAATTCCTTCATCTTCAGCCGACTGTGGGCGATGACGGTCCGTCGCGGCGATTCCCCGTTCTTCATGTCAAATATCCCGGTCGCAGCGGCTTCACGGCGATGGTGCCTCCAGTTGCCAGACGATCGATCGATACACAAGCCCGCGCCAGTATGGTCACAGGGCAATCGCTTTAGGATTTCCGCTGCGGCGGCTTGAGCCTGACGGCCGCGCGCCAGGTGGAGAGGCCACCGTTCGCGGGAACCTCTCCTTCATGCACCCGTACCGCTCCATGTCGGCGCGGTTCCGGCCACCCGCCAATCGGACCGCGTTCCCAGAGAGTGGCCGGCGCAATTCCCGCCCTAGGCCGCGCTCACGGTCGAGTTGAGCGCCGCGAGGGCGGTGCCATGAGACGCGCCGGGGACCAGGCGCTTCTGTAGCGCCCGGTGCCGGCGCTGGCCTCATGGTGGACCGCGACGTGGGTCGAGGCCCGGCGGTCGTGGAGCCGGCCCATCCAGGCGGTGATCCTGAGACTGACGAGCATGGGGTCATG
>JAPOUP010000251.1 GCA_026708635.1 Rhodobacter sp. | reverse complement strand
GGTCGATGCGGCATGGCTTGTGGCGCGCAAAATAGATCGAAAATCCATCTTTAACTATGTCGAGAAGGGCTGGTTGGAGAAGGTGGCCCGTGGAATCTACCGCCGCCCGGATCCAGAAATATTTGCTGCGGATATTGCTAATGAGTGGCGTCGCGCCGTGCTATCCATTCAACACTTGATGAAGTGGCAATGTCATGTCGGCGGTCAGACCGCAATGGCTTTAGCCGGTTTTGAACACTACGTGCGCTTCGACGATGCGGGTCCCATCTGCCTTTATGGAGAAACGCCGTCATGGATGAAGCGTTTGCCGAACGCCGATGGGTTCCGGTATCGGACAAACGCGCTCTTCAACACAAGGAGCGGCATAAGCGGCGCTGGCGACACTAATGATGGCAATTTGGATCAGACTTCAGCGCCGCGACGCCTTATCCAGTCAACGCCCGAGAGAGCCATCCTGGAATGGCTCAACGAACTCCCCAACAAAACCACCTTCCACTCCGTCGATGTCGTGTTTGAGGGCTTGGCGACCTTGCGCCCCAAACTCCTCATGAGCCTCTTGCAGGATTGCCGCAGCATCAAAGTGAAGCGGTTGTTTTTCGTGTTCGCAGATCGTCATAACCATGCTTGGTGCAAGTATCTCGAAAAGGACCAGATCGACATGGGAGTCGGTCCGAGAGCCCTTGTCGAAGGAGGAAAAATGCACCCGGACCATTCGATATATGTACCGAGCGACTTCATCCCGTCCAGCAAAGGAGATGCTGATGACGGTCCGTGACCCGTTTGCCAAGCAAGTCGCCCTGCTCGTCCGTCCGTCCCGATCATCAACAGGTACAAAGATGTCTTTGCCCTCAAGGGTGGCACAGCCATCTTTTTTACCGCAACTTGCCACGCCTGTCGGTTGATATCGACCTGACCTATTTGCCGGTCAACGATCTTGATGCCTCTCTCGACGAAATCGACGAAACTCTGACTGCAATTATGGAGGATGCCAAGAATCTACGGGGTGACGGCGAGACGCATCGCTGGCGGAGGTGGCGGAGCAACCCGCGTTCTTGCTAGTGATGAAAAGGCTGTGGTCAAAATCGAGACCTCTCCTGTCACTCGAGGTATTGTCGGAAACACGCAAAAATTGGGCCACACCCATCCGGGCCTGGTGTGCCGCCAGCGCCTCCTGATGGGCCGCAAGACAGGCCATCACGGTGCTGGTGGCAGGGGCAAACGGGCCCACCAGGCACCGACCATGGCACCCTGGCCGCCGGTGCTGTCGGTCCATTCGCCGCCCGCGGTGCCGACGACAATCAATGGGGTGTCGATTCCGGGGACCTGCCGGCTGGACACCTGACCGCCCCAGGAGCCGCTGGAATCGATGACCCGGATCTCGTCACCGTCATGTGAAACCCGCACGGCACCCTGGAAATGCCCGGTGGTGGCATCGAGGCGTGTCGCGTCCAGATGCATGCGCATGGGCAACGGATCCTGGACAGGACGCCCGTCGACTGTGACTCCGTCAATCTCGATGGGGCCGCGACAGCCCAGGCACCCGGACAGGGTGCCCGCGGCGAAATCCGCCGTCAGATCAACATTGCCACGCACCTCACCCGCCTGATCCGGCAGGCGCGACGAGCCCGCATAGGCATAGAGTCCGGCGCCCCGTCCCTGGTACCGGGCCGTTCCGGCAACCGGCAGGGTCGGGGCGGTGTCCAGTTCCGGCCCATCGACAAAGGCCCCGAACTCGGGCCGGGTCGGGGTGCCGGGCTCCGGGGGTCCATCCGTCTGCAGCCAGTACCCGCCGGCAAGATAGTCCGTCGGGTCGCTGTTGTTCCAGTTGGTGAAGATCACGGCGAGCGTCGCCCCGTCCCCATCCGCACGCACCAGCCTCTCACCGTGATAGGTCGTGCCCGGCAGGGGCGAAGGAAGGGGTTCCGGCGGCCCGACGCGGTCCGTTATCGAATCCAGTTCCAGTGTGCGTCCATCCGCCCGCGTGATCGTCACCCGCGTTCCCCTGCCATCATACCGGGCCACCGCGGTATCGCTGGTCACACCCCCATCGGTCGCGTTGGACGATTGCGCCACGCTGCCAGCATATGGACGGGTGGTGGCAGCCGCGCGCACATCAATGCCGGCGACCAGAATGTCAGCCCGGCCGGGGGTGGCGGTGGTGTCGCTTCCCCCACCGCAGCCACTGAGCAGCAGCACAGATGCACCAGCCAGTGCGGTGAGTCCGAACCCTTGGATGGAGCCCTGCAGTATAGGCATAACTGCCTCTCTCTATTGAGCCTCTTGCAAAATTATCACGATTGCCGGCGGCCTTGCAATGGTATTCGAATAGAGTGGATGTCCCCGAATTGGAGTGAGAAAATGGCACCCGTATACATAGCGAAAGACCTCACGGACGAAGAGAGGGAAGCTCTTGCCGAACTTGACGCAATGGAAATCGGAACGCCGGTCAAGCCAAGCCCCGAACTACTTGCGAAGATCAATTCCCAGCAGGAACTGAACGACGTGGACATAGAGCGGGAAGTCGCCAAGAAGAAGGCGGCGGCGCTCGCCGAAAAAGCGAGGAGCACAGGATAATAGCAAATCGAGTGGGCAGGTGCTGGAGACGCCTAACCCCAAATGCCCTAAGGAGGGTCAACCTCAATGACAGAAATTAGCAAACCCGAAGGCGAAGAGGCGATAACTCTTGATTGGGAAACTGATCCGTTTCCATAAAAATGTGCAATCCCAGATTTCTCTGAAGTCATTTCGCCCCCGGGGTTTGCGCGGACATCGCCCGTGGGCTAGCGCTGTGCCCAGCGGGGCAGCCAGTCGCCGTGAGCCGTGATCAATTCATCGACGAGATTCTGGATCTGATCAAGGTCAAGCTCAGCCGCGGTGTGCGGATCCATCATCGCCGCATGGTAGATATGGTCACGGTTTTCCGACAGAAGCGCACTGACGGTCAGTTCCTGAACATTGATATTGGTACGCATTAAGGCGGAAAGCTGCGGCGGCAGCGCGCCGACATGGGTTGGCTGAATGCCGTTGCGATCCACAAGACACGGGACTTCCACCGCGCATGCCTCCGGAAGCGAGGTGATCAACCCGTTGTTGGGGACATTCCCGTTGATCACCGACGGCTTACCGGTCCAGATCGAGTGCATGATCCCGGAAGCGTATTCATGGCTTTTCCCGATCTCGATCAAATCGCCGTGCAGTAATTCGTCGGCCTGGGCTTTCCAGCTCTCCATCTGCTCGATGCAGCGCATCGGATATTCATCCAGTGGTATTCCCAGGCGCTCGATCATGTCGGGTCTGTCGCGTTTTATGAACCAGGGCACATATTCCGCGAAATGTTCCGAGCTCTCCGTGACGAAATATCCCAACCGCTTCATCACTTCGTAGCGCACCCTGTTGGGACACCGCGGATTCACGGTTGGCGGCTTCGGAAACCGGCCCTCGGAATAGCCGTCGCGAAGTTCGGGGTACAGGTCACGGCGGCTTCCGTCCTCCATGACCTCCTCGAGCCTCAGGTAGAAGGCCATGTGATTTATTCCCGCGCAGCTGTAGTGGATGCGCGGAAGCGGGATACCGAGATCACGGGACAGCTCCTCCGCGGTCCCCTGCACGGAATGGCACAGCCCGACCTGCCTGATTTCGGGAAATCTCGCGGAAATCGCCCAAGTATTGATAGCCATCGGATTTACGTACTGGAGCAGTACCGCCTCGGGACAGACCTCGAGCATGGTCTCGCAGACGCTCCACAGGTGCGGTACCGTGCGCAGACCCCGCATGATGCCGCCGACGCCTAACGTATCCGCGATCGTCTGGCGTAAACCGAATTTCTTCGGGATCTCGAAATCCGTTAACGTACAGGGATCGTAGCCACCGATCTGGAATGCGACGACAACGAAGTCCGCGCCGTCAAGAGCCTCCCGCCGGTCCGAATGCCCGCTTACCACGGACGGAACGCCAAGCGTTGAGACCAGCTTCCGCGCCAGCGCCTCCGACTCCGCCAGCCGCCTGGGATCTATATCCATCAGCGCCACGCGCGTACCGCGCAGCGCGTCTCTCTGCAGTAGGTCACCCACTATGTTTTTCATGAATATCGTTGAGCCCGCGCCGATAAACGCGACCTTGGGATACCGAGACATCTGTATAGGCGCTCCATTGTGCTGTCGGATCGCGATGCGACCATCTTCCGAACGCTCTAGCTCACCGGGCGGCGCCGGGCTACCCGAATTCTCGGGGTGACGGTCGCCAGACCGTAACCGATACCCCGCGTTCAGGAATTTCCGGCGCCGTGCGAGCGGCGCCGGCATTGGATCGGTCTGGATTTGGGATGGGCCATGCATCCAAGAGTCATATCGGGACGGTTCCGTTCCGGGCGCTCTTCACAACATCGCCGTCATGGAGCAGTTTGGCGCGGTCGAATCGGGATCCATAGCGGGGATCTTCGGGGCCTTGGGAACCGGCCCGATACGGCGGTTGTTGGCCGCCGTGCAGTCATCCTGAAGATCAGGACCATGGCGGAGCGGCGTGAGCGGGATGGAGACTTCAAGGAAAATCGGTTGGGCGGTTCTTGGCCCCGGGGGCATCGCCGTGAACTTCGCGCAGGGTCTGGCCGAGTGCGGGGGCGGAAGGCTGGTGGCGGTCGCGGGCCGAGACGCGGGCCGTAGAGATGCCTTCGGCCGGAGATTTGGCCTGGCCGCGCACCGGCGGCACGCGGGTCTGGATTCCCTGCTCGGGGACATGGAGGTGGAAGCCGTCTACATCGCGACACCGCACCCATTCCATGCGGAGCTGGCAATTCGCGCGATGCGCGCCGGCAGGCACGTTCTGGTGGAGAAGCCGGCCGGGCTGGTGCCGGGAGAGGTCGTCGCCATGACGGAAGTGGCGGCGCGGCAGGGTGTCTTCCTGATGGAAGGCTTGATGTACCGTTGTCATCCGCAGATCAGGCGGTTGGTCGAAATTATCCGGTCGGGCGATATCGGTGAGGTTCGTCATATCGAAGCGAGTTTCGGCTTCGCGTCTACCTTCGAGGCGACGTCGCGCCTTGACTGTCCGGAGCTTGGGGGCGGCGCGATACTTGACGTGGGCGTCTATCCCGTTTCCCTCTCGCGGCTTGTGGCTGGAGCCGCCCGTGGTGCGCCGTTCGATGAGCCGGTGCGGGTCGAGGGAATGGGGCGGCTTGGACCCGCGGGCGCCGATGAGACCTCATATGCCCTGCTGTTGTTCCAAAACGGGATCGTCGCTGAATGTTCGGCTTCGATCCGGCGGGAACTGGCCAACACCGCAACGGTAACGGGAACCATCGGGAGCGTCCATCTGCCGGATCCCTGGGTACCCGGTAGGGACTCCGGTCCCTCGGACGCGGTACTGGAAATCAGGGCCCACGGTGTTTCCCGGAGAGAATCACTTCCCGATCCACGCATCCTGTTCGCCCATGAGGCGGAGAGCGCGAGTCGCCGCATCCTTTCGGGCTTCGTGGAAGCGGAGAGTCCGGCACCGTCATGGCGCGATAGCATAGGTACCGCTGAGGTAACGGCCGCCTGGCGCCGGGCGGTGGGATACGAACTTCCCGTCGAGACACCGGGCGGCCTCCGCGTCCTGCCCGGTGTGGTGCCCGCTGGATTGCCCGACATCCCGCGGGTTGGAATCAATGGCATGGAGGGAAAGATAAGCGCGCTGATCATGGGCTGTGACAACCGCGATACTTTGGCCGAGGGCGCCATCGTATGGGATGCCTGGTGGGAGGCGGGCGGCAACGGTTTCGACACCGGCTTCGTGTACGGAGGCGGCCATCACGAAGCCCTGCTCGGGCAATGGCTAAAGGTCCGGGGCGTGGCAAGGGAGGCGAAGGTCATCGTCAAGGGCGCACACAGCCCTTACTGTCTGCCGGACGTGATACGGGCTCAGCTGGAGATATCGCTGGAGCGCCTGGGCCTTGAGCGCGCCCCGGTCTATATCATGCATCGGGACAATACGGACGTACCGGTCGGCGAGTTCGTGGAGGCGCTGAACGTGCTGAACGCCGAGGGTCTGATCGGCGCGTTCGGCGGATCGAACTGGACGGTTGACAGAATCCGCAAGGCCAACGCCTATGCCTTGGCCAATAGCCTCAAACCTATGGAAATCCTGAACAACAACCTGTCACTGGCCGTTATGGAGAAACCGGTCTGGCCGGGATGCGTTACGTCAAATGACGCCGGAGCGCTGGCCTTTCTGCGGAAGTCGGGCATCACTCACCTATCCTGGTCATCACAGGCGCGTGGCTATTTCCTGGATCCATCGGAGCGGTCCGAACTGCCGGAGGGAACGGCTCCTGACATTTGTTTCGCTTCCGCTGGCAACCTGAGACGTCGCGAACGCGCGAGGTGGTTGGCCGCTGAAATGGGCGTGCTTCCACACAACATCGCCATGGCATGGGTGTTGGAACAGGCCTTTCCCTCCCTGGCCCTGATCGGGCCGCGCAGTCCCGGTGAGATCGTCTCGACCATATCGGGGCTCGGCACAGTGCTTTCGGAGCGCGATCTGGCCTGGCTCAATCTCGAGGAAGAGTTCCGATGACCCTGGTGGCGGGAGGTTCAGCCCATCGTGGCCGCGTTCGGCCCGTTTTC
>JAPOUP010000297.1 GCA_026708635.1 Rhodobacter sp. | reverse complement strand
GCGTAATCTTCCAGCGGTCTGGAGGCTTTGCGTATGAAGTGACGGACAAGCGGTATGACGAAGGAATTTGCCGGCGGTCCAATGCACTTGGCGATCTGGTTGTTCTACCCGCGGGATCATACCCACGATGATATTGCCGCGATCTCGGGAACAAGTCGCCAGACCGTTGCCGGGCACCTCAATGAAGGACGCAGACGGGGTCTACCGGCCACCGCTCTTGATCCCGACCTGCGGGAGCGGGACCTTTCCGCAGGACCTTGTGAAACATTCTCGCTCGCCGGCACCCATGTCGTTCCCACAGGCCAAACTCCCGACGAAACCCGTCTGGGGGCGGCAGTACATGAGCCTTTGTGCTGTCCGCACCAATCAATGACGGAACGATTGCGGGAGTCTCCCCTGGCCGAACCTTCGGTGCCCTGGCCCGGAATTCGCCACGCGCCAGACACGCGAATTCAACCGTGACCGAAGTTGCCGGAAGTTCCGTGCTTATGGGTTTTGACGCACCTGGGGCATGTGCGGCGGAACCTGGCGGGCACATCACAGCCCGCTGCCTTGCACTCTATCCGCCTGCCTATCCATCAACCGCTGAGCCGGCCAGATCGCTTTCCGCGAAGCCATCAATCCCCATCACTTTGCACTGGTGCGCAACGCGACCCTATTGTCTCCGGTATTGGCGCACTGACAACGGATACGGATCTTCCGCGGCCGCCGTATCTGAATCACACCGTTCACGACCATTACCAGACAGAGGGCGCCAAGGGCATTGTCTTCTAACGCTTCATCAACGCGACGGGATATGAGGCTCCTGGCCGGTTATTGGATCGCGCGACGGCGATCTCACTGGCGGTGGCACGCGAGATCCCTTATCGTATCCGTGTCTGTGTCGGCAAGGTCAAGTGTGATGCCGTGCGGGCAGCGGCGGCATCCGGGGTCCTGAGCCACCTCTTTGTTGACACATCCCCGACGGTTGCACTTCTTGAGTGAAAGTCTCGACATGACAGCGGAATTCGTCATCGGAGTCGATAGTTCGACCCAGTCAACCAAGGCAATCGCCTGGGACCGCAACGGGAAGGTCCTGGGAGAGGGAAGGGCCGCGATCCCGATGGCGCAGCCCGGAGACAATCACTTTGAGCAAGAGCCGGATGACTGGTGGTGTGCCTTCAGGCAGGCGGTTCGGGAACTTGGCGGACATGTCGACATGGCGAGCGTCAGGGCAATCGCCATATCTAACCAACGTGAAACCATTGGTTTTCTGGACAGGCATGGACAATCGGTCCGGCCGGCGATTGTCTGGCTTGACCAGCGTGCCGCGGACTCCGTCGAGGACCTCTCCGCCCTGCTTGGCAATCAGACCCTTCACCGGATATCCGGAAAACCGGTTGACCTGACGCCGGCCGTCTATCGGGTGTACTGGCTCACAAGACACGAACCCCGATCGGTTGCGGAGACGGCGCTGTTCGTCGACGTGCACAGTTACCTTACGGGGCGACTCACCGGGCAGGCGACGGCAAGCTGGACAAGCGCCGACCCGATGGGCCTCTTTGACATCAACACACTGAGCTGGTCGCATGAGATTCTGGCTGCCCTGGAACTGGATGTGCACCGGTTCCCTAAAGCCGTCGCGCCGGGCGGCATGGTAGGACTGGTGGGCGAGAATGCCGCGCGGGACACGGGCCTGCCGCCCGGCACACCCGTCATCGCCGCCGGGGGTGATGGCCAATGTGCGGGCCTTGGCGTCAATGCCGTCCGCAAGGGTCGGGCATACCTAAATCTTGGCACTGCCTTGATTACCGGAGCCTGGGGATCCGAGCCCGTCATTTCACTGAACTGGCGAACCATGACATCACCAACCGGAAGTGGATATTTCTATGAGGGTGTCCTGCGTGCCGGGACATTCCTGGTTGACTGGTTTATCAAGCAGTTTGTCAGTGCAAGGGCCGACACCAAGGTATTCTCGGCACTTGAGACCCAGGCGGCGACACTGCCGGTTGGCGCGGCTGGCGTCACAGTCAGCCCATACCTTTCAGGATCCATGAATCCGCACTGGTCAATGGACGCATCGGCCGCGATCCTTGGAATGCGTCCGGGCCATGATGCGGGGCATGTCTACCGAGCCATACTGGAATCCCTGACCGGGGAAGTCGCGCGCACCGTGGTCGCCATGAAAGCAAGTGGCATCGAGATTGACATGGTGGTCGCCGTGGGCGGCGGCGCCAATTCCGCACTCTGGCGCTCCATGATCGCGGATGCCACAGGCCTGCCAATTTGCGTGAGTCAATCGCTTGAAGCGTCCTCGCTGGGTGCCGCCATAGCGGCCGCGACGGGGATCGGATGGTATCCGGATTTTGACACCGCCGCCGGAGCGATGTCACGCATGGATGAGGCCGTGATGCCAGACCGGGGACTTCGGGTGGCATGGGACGCGTTGCTTGACCGTCAGGACAGGCTCAATCACATGCTGGTCGCCGAAGCGTCCCGTCGATAAAGGAAGATCCCGGCCCGCGGAGTCGCGGCCTACCTGACCATCGCCGCAACATTCCCTCCGTCAACGGTCAGAATGGCACCACTGGTCTTGCGTGCCTTGGCAAGATGGAGAAACGCTTCGGCAACATCCCTCCCCGTCACTTCGCGCCTTACCAGATTTCCCCGCATGTACTCGGCGGGCGTTATGCCTCGGGCAGCGGCCCGCTCCCGCACAAACTCCTCCGTCAGGAGGTTTGTCCGTATACGATCCGCATTGACGGCATTTGAGGTGATCCCGGAAGCACCATGTTCGATCGCATACTGCCTGACCAGTGCCAGGAGTGCGGCCTTGGACGTTCCGTACGGTCCAAGACCGGCGCCGGGGTTAAGGGCCTGTTTGCTGACATTGAATAACAGGGCCCCTCCCGTTCCCTGCATTTCCATTACCCTGACGCAGGCTTTGGCCAGATACTGATGGCTCCAGAAATTCAGCTCATGCGCCCTGCGAAACACATCTTCGTCGACATCGATCAGGCGTCCCTGATAGGCGGCGCCGGCATTGGAAACCAGGATGTCGAGGCCCCCATACCGCTCCACGACCGCATCAATGGCGCTCCGTACGGCCGTCTCATCCGTGACATCACATACGAACGCGCCGCCACCGATCGCGTCACTGGCGCCCTGCAGGGCATCAGCGTCGACATCTAACATGGCAACTTCCGCGCCGTCTTCCTTCAGAAGACGAGCCGCTTCCAGACCGAGTCCACCTGCCGCACCGGTGACGACAGCCACCTGCCGATGCAGCGGACGCTCTGATGCCTTTGACAATTTGGCCTGCTCAAGCGACCAGTACTCGATATCGAACAGATCCTCCTCACCAAGAGATTCAAATGTCCCGATCCCCTCGGCCCGGGTGATAACATTGACTGTCGCCTCGGCGACATCAGCGGCAATCATGGCTTCCGCTTCCGTTCGTCCGACGCCAAACAGGCCGATGCCCGGGACATAGATAACCCTCGGAACGGGATCGAGGCACTTGCGCCCACCGCCCACCCGGGCGTTATTGCGCTCGAAATATGCATGGTAATCGTCAGCAAACTCCGTGACGGAGCGGACCACCCCGGCGGCGTACTCATCGAGCCGTCCGGCCTCTGGCGCAGGCGAGACCATACCGAAACGCTTGATTCGGATGGAGTGATCCGGTGTGGCATTGCCACGGGTTGCGTACGAATTGAGATCCTCGCCGTCAACGAAGTGCCGAATCTCCCCAGATGTCCGGAAATTCAGGATCCAGCGGTCCGGACGCCCCTCGATCTCGGTGTCTCTGGCAAGGGCACCACGCAGGATCGGCGCGAATTCCGCAACTCCGGGGGGGTTGGCGGGAAGTGACCCAGAGGAAAATGGTCGCGGGATACCGGCCTCAAGACGGTTTCCCGCCTTTGCGCACATGGCGATCATGTCTTCGTAGGACTGGCGTGGGTCATCGTTGAACGTAAAGATACCATGTTTGAGCAGAACAAGACTGTGCACGGTCTCAAGCGATGCCAGAATGTCATGGCACGCCTTGGCAAGCAGGAACCCGGGAAAAACATAGGGGACAATCGTGGTATCCGGAAACAAATCGCGAATGATCGACTCACCATCCGGCTGGTTTGTCAGCGACACGATGGCATTGGCATGCGTATGGTCGACATGCCTGAAGGGAAGCATGGCATGCAGGACAGCCTCAATTGACGGGTTGGGGGCATGAGGGTCAAGCAACATGCGTCTTTGCGCCGCCACCAGATCGCGGTCACTCAGGGCCTCGAGGCGAGCGAGCGAAGCCAGAGGTTCCAATTCAACCGCCGGCAAACCGGGCGGCTCGATTGTCCCCATGTCCCAGCCGGAACCCTTGACACAGAGCACGTCAAGAGTGGCTCCAAGCATATCGGTCATCTTCGTCTTGACCGAAGTATTGCCCCCTCCGTGCAGGACCAGTGCCGGATCCTGCCCCAACAGACGGGTCGTATAGGTCCGGATGGCAAGATCCTCGTGAATGCCGTCATCGGCATATGTCCTGATCATGGCATTCAGATCTGACTGGCACCACCTCGAAAGCATTTTTCAACTCCTGTTTCGGTCAAATCCGGGCGGCATGTCGCATGGTGATCAGTGGCGGAAATTCAGTTTCCGCATTTCCGGGTTTCAGGCGTCAATCCGCTCGCCACTTTCCCTGTCAAAGAGGTGAACGGATGTCGGGTCAATGGCAAACGACAGGTGATCGCTGGGCCGCCCGGGTGTCGAGCGGGGCACAACGGCGACAAATTCGGTGCCATCCGCGGTCTCCATATGGAACTGCATGTCCGTCCCGGTCTTCTCGACAATCACGATTGTCCCGCGGAGCGCACCCCCATCGGCAATAACCATCTCATTGGGCCTGATGCCGAGAGTCACGGACCGCCCGTCATGTGGCCTGTAGCCGTCCGCGAGAGGAAGAGGAGAATCCAGCCCGGTCAACCGGGTGCCTTCGGATGTGGTTTCAATTTTGCCATCAAGACAGTTGATGGCGGGTGTGCCGATGAACTCAGCCGTGTACCGGCAATTGGGTCGGTCGTAGAGATCATCCGTTGATCCGACCTGGACGATGCTGCCCTCATGCATCAGAACGATCCTGTCGGCCATTGTCATGGCCTCGATTTGATCATGCGTCACATAGAGCGTTGTCGAACCGAGACGGTCATGAAGCTGGCGGATCTCGACGCGCATATGGGCTCGCAGTTTGGCATCAAGATTTGAAAGGGGCTCGTCAAAAAGAAAAACGTCGGCATCACGCACCATGGCGCGACCCATGGCGACACGCTGGCGCTGCCCTCCGGACAGCTCGGACGGCTTCCTGTCGAGAAGATCCGTGATGTTCAGGATCTGGGCGACCTCTTCGACCCGTGTCTGGATCTCATCCGGACTCTTTCGGGCCACTTCAAGGCTGAATCCGATATTGTCACGGACTTTCATGGTCGGGTAGAGAGCGTAGTTCTGAAAGACCATGGCAATGTTGCGGTCACGGGGATGGGTTTCATTCACAACGGTGCCATTGATGGCGATTTCGCCCTCACTGATCGACTCAAGCCCCGCGGTCATCCGCAGCAGTGTTGTCTTCCCACAACCGGATGCTCCCAGCAGGACGATGAACTCGCCTGCGGAAATGGCGAGGTTCAGGCCCTTCAGGACCTCGACCTGGCCGAATGACTTGCCCACATTGCGAAACTCGACGGCCGCCATGACCTTCAGTATCTCTGGCGTGTCGGCGTCAGGCAGATTTCCTGCACCAGGGCATTTTGCGGCAATTGATAGGCGTTGAGTATCAGCTCGCCAACGATGTCGGCCCCTATTCCACCGCCAATCCTGACCTTGTTCCGCCTGTATGCCTCAAGCGTCCCTTCATCCAGAACCCCTGAGAGGATCTCGGTCTCGATAACGCCTGGCGACACAACTAGGACACGAACCATGTGGTCGGACAGAAACTCCCGCAACGCCTCCGAAACGCCATGGACAAAATACTTCGTGCCACAATAGACGGTGTGATCGGGGTAGACCTTGCGGCCCGCAATGGAGCTCATCATGACCAGCGTGCCGGATTGCCGCTCCATCATGCTCCGCATCACCGCATGAACGGTATTCATGACACCCTTGGTGTTGATGTCGATCATCTCATCCCATTCTTCCGGTGACTGTCTGCCAATATCGGCAAGCCGTGCTACCCCGGCATTGGCAAACATCATGTCAACGGGACCGTATATCCGTTCGGCATCCTCGACTGCGACCCTGATCTCATCGCGATGGCGGACATCAACCTTCCTGCACACGGTATCCGGAAGATTCATGGCCTTCATTTTCTCCAGCCTGCGGGCCATCATCAGCACCGGATGTCCCGCAGATGAGAATGCCCGCGCGGTCGCTTCACCGATGCCCGAACTCGCACCGGTAATCGCGACAAGTGGCTTGTCCATTGGCCTGCCCTCCTCCAGCGTTATGGACCTGCGCGACCGGTCGGACCCGCCGCGCAAGCCATTGTTTTGTTAATGATCTTCAGCCGGAGACGATTTTGTCAGCGGCCTGTGCGATATCGTCCATCGCCTCCTTCGCCGAGTCATACTCGCCGGCGAAATACTTGCCGAGCCTGACGGGAATCGTGTCATTCGCCAATTCTGCCCATTGCGGCAAGTCGGGCTCCGATCCCATGTCATACGCGATGGTATCACGAACGACATTCAGGTGCCGGGTCGTGCCGGCGCCAACA
>JAPOUP010000014.1 GCA_026708635.1 Rhodobacter sp. | reverse complement strand
CCGCGCGGCCGTGGCTGGTGGCCTCCTCGGACCTGACCTCCACCCCGATCGCCCGGAAGCACATGTGCAGGAGGCTGGCGTACCAGGCCTCGTAGCGCGCCAGATCACCCGTATTGTGCCATTGGTAGGGAATGCCCGACAGCCAGGTCCCGAGTTGCTCGGCGAAGCCCCCGAAATCACGCGCCTCCAGGAGGGCGCGCAGGCTCCTGCCCTCCTCAAGCGGCACCCGGTCCCTTTCGTCGAGATTGGCCAGCAGCCGGTCGTTCAGGCTGTGCTTCACCTCCAGGTTGGGATAGTCCAGCCGGTAGAAGGTCCTGTGGCCCTCCCGCCGCTCCTCCGCGATGGTCAGGTAACCGGTCTGGAACAGCAGCGCCTCGACCCCGATGTCGTCCACGTCGAACTTTGAGACCAGCGACCTGTCGGCTATCCGGCCCTCCAGTTCCAACAGGCTGATCGACCTCTCCTTCAGCGTCTCGAACAGGAACGCCGGCGAGCCGGTCTCGAACCAGTAGGGACGGAACTCCCGGCTGTCTAGCAGCAGCAGGACGTCGAAGGGGTTGTAGAGCCGCGCCTCACCGCGCCAGCTGTAGCCGTCGTACCGTTTGCGGAGCCCGTCGCGGTCCAGCCCGTCCAGTTCAGGGGCGAACACGGTGTCCATGTCCGAGTCGGTGTAGCCGCAGACCGCGGCGTAGCGCGGATCAAGGCTGATGTCCCTGAGATTGTTGAGGCCCGAGAACAGGCCGGCCCTCGAGAACATGCTGACGCCGGTGACGAAGGCGAAGCGGACATGCGCGGCGCTTCCCTTGATTATGCCGTAGAGGCCGCGCAGGTAATCCCGGTTCGCCCGCGCCAGCGCCGGGTCGCCGAGCGCGTCGAGGATCGGCTTGTCGTACTCGTCCACGAGGACCGCCACGCGCCGGCCGGTGGTCCGGTGCAGGTGGAAGAGAAGGGCCTGCAGGCGCTCCGGACCCGTTTCCGGGGCCTGGCCCGGATCAAGTCCGGCGGAACGCCAGATCAGTTCCAGCTGCGTGAGAACGCTGCGCCCGACGTCCTCCTGTTCACTATACTTTCCGTCAAAGCTCAGGCGCACCACCGGATGGGTGACCGACCAGTCCCAGCGGTCATGGATGTCCAGCCCCCGGAACAGCGTCTCCCTCCCCTCGAACAGCGCCTTGATCGTGTCCACCAGCAGGCTCTTGCCGAACCGGCGGGGCCGGGAGAGGAAGTAATGGCGTCCCCCGTCCACCAGTCGCCGGATCAGCGGGGTCTTGTCGACGTAGTAGAAGTCCCCGCTCCGGATCGTCTCGAAGTCCTGGACGCCGATGGGCAGGCGCTTGCGGGTCATGGCGCATGCCTTCCATGCCGCCCACTCCGCCAGGAAACGCCCGGCACTGTCTCAAAACACGCCGCGACAATTACTGGATCTGTCCGAACGGGCAACTCCTTTGGTTTGTTACGGCATCCAGGGACACGGCGCGGGGTCATCATCGAGCGCCCCCGCGTTGAGGCGGGCCACCAATACCCTTGAAGTTGTCAACACATGCGGAGATTTTCTGAAATACGCTTCGCTTCTTCGTCAGTAATATACGCATATTTTTCAAATCAGGCGGTATCCAGAAACTCTTCAAAAGCAGCTTTGAAATTGGTGTTGGCCAGCCCGCTTTCATTGAAGAACGGCAGCCCGTACACCGTGTAATCTCGGCCCTGAAACATCGTCTCTATTCTGGCATGGTCCGCGATGTCCCTAAGAAACCTTTGCTTCCCGTCATCGAGCCGCATGAGGTGCTCGCCCTTGGGCTCGATGAACAATTGCAGGGTCGCGGTGGTGCCGGCGTTTCTCTCGCGCAGGAACAGAACGAAGTCCGGCTCGAAAGCCTGACCGTCATCGAATGCGAACAGCTTCACCGCTTTTTCATTCCGGAGCAGATAGAAATCATCATATCGAGTCCGCAGGCGGTCAGCCTGATCATTCAGGTATTTGATAAAGTGTTTTTCCTGATCCGTCCCATAGCTGTCATCATAGGCGTGCCACTCCTTGCCGCCCAAATCGATCTGATCCAGTCCCGGTAATTCGCTATCCGCCCAACTTCGTCCGGTCTCGCCTTCCACCCGCAGTTTCAGCGTCCTGTCGGTGAAACGCTCCTTGATTGGATACGGTTTGAAATCCTTAGTGCCGATATATTCGGCGCTTTCGCGTTTCACTCCGCTCACGATCTGGCCCAGGACGTATTGCGCGATGTCGAGTTTCTGTCGTGCGGTCAGATTGTCCAAATCATCGGGGAAGCCACGCACCTGAACCGTGGCGCTTCCGAGATATGATTCTGAGGTGATGAACTCAGATACGCCTGACAGCTCCGGGAAATAGGTTCGCAGGTTGGTGAAATGGAAAAAATCGTTTGCGTCCATCGCGAAGCGGAGAATGGCTTTGCCGAAGTCAGTTATTCCGAAGTCGCGGGATATGGGTTCGTCTGCGCTGGGCTTGAGCGGCGACTGACGGTCCCCAAAAGCGGAGATTTCCGTCACCCGACCCGTCATCAAGCTGGGATAGGTGAAGGAGCTTTCGATATTGTAGGCGGCAAGCCCCTCTACATTGTCACGCGGATTCTTCACCAGTTCGTTCATCCAGACATGATCCCGCTGATACAGAT
Source organism: Rhodobacter sp. (assembly GCA_026708635.1). Lineage (GTDB taxonomy): Bacteria > Pseudomonadota > Alphaproteobacteria > Rhodobacterales > Rhodobacteraceae > JAPOUP01. The sequence goes on along the minus strand of JAPOUP010000014.1, from coordinate 4,092 downwards.
CGGTCTGCTTGAAGCCGTCCTTGAGTCGCAGCTGTACAGTCCTGGCCGTTTCATCCAGCATTCCGGTTTCACGAAGGGCATCGCGAATGTCCTGAATATACTTGGGATTGTGGGAGCAGTGATAGTGCAGCTCCTCCAGAATTCGCAGGGGCGCGTCCACCGCGCCGTCATACTTGCGCCTGTCCCGCGCGTCCTCGGGCTGGTCCGGGGACGTAAAGGGAAAGTATCGCGCCCCGCGCCCGATCAGTTGCGCCTCGGACATCGTGGTCCTGCCCACCCTGTTCCCCCTGCTGTCGCGGGTGTCATACAGCCGCACGATGTCGAAGAGGTTCAGGACATCCCAACCTTCGTTCAGCTTGTCTACGGCGAATATCGCTCGTATCTCGTTGCAGCGATCCTCAAGGGCATTCAATTCAATCTGTCTGATCTCCAAATCTTTTTGTCTATTGACGTTCACTACTTTCTCGGGAGCGAAATCCCCTCGCAGTTCGCGGGCGAAATCCTCAATCTTCATACCGCGTTCATCGACAATAAAGGCAAAAGCCCTGGACAGCGTCCTGTCGCGCCCGGACTCAGCTCTTAGCGCATCGAGCGCCTCGGCTGACAATCCGTTCACCATCGCCTTGAACGCAGCCTCGTTGTCCGCGCTTTCCTTGATGGTTTTGGATTTCATTAGCATTACCGGCTTGCAGTGCAGCCCGTGCGCCTCGGCCATCTTGCGGCGGTACTGGCTTAGCACCATGGCCTGTATCATCCGGCTCACCGGCGGCAAATCGGCCTGCCGCAACTCAATGTCCTTGGAATAGCCATCCTCACGAAATTGTCGCAGCCCATAGTCGTAGAGTATCTTGTCGCGATACTTAGCGCGAACCGCTTCATGGCTCAGATCCACGGTCGCCGTGAATTCCAGCAGCATGTTCCCGGGATTCTGGCGAAAAATCTCGGTCACCGTGCCTTCCCAACTATCCCTGTCCTTGGCCTCACTTTCAGTCGGCGTCTTTTTGGTTTCGGCGTTCAGGTGGTGCGCTTCGTCCGAAATCATGACCACTTTGCGATCTTGGAAATCCTCAAAGGTGACGGAATTCTCTTTCGGTTCCATCATCCGCCTGTGCAGACCTTGAATGGTGGTGAAATGAATGTTGAGCGCATCGCCCGCCACCGCGTCGAAAGTGTCCACCGCCCTGATATCGACCACCCTACCGTCAACGCGTATCGCCGGCGCGAACAGATGCTTCGCGGAGGCCGGGTTTAGGAAATTTTCCTTGGTCTTTTCGATGATCTGGGCGGAATTCACGAAGAACAAGAAATCGCGGTAACCACGCGAATAGAGGTCAAGGATGAGCGCGGCCATAAGCAACGTCTTGCCGCTGCCAGTAGCCATGTGGAACAGCAGGTGTGGGTTCTTCGGGCGTTGTGGAAAGTCATCGATGTAGTAAAGGAACCGTTCCAGCGCCGTGACCTGATAGGGTCTCAGCTCGATTTTGGCTGCAAGGTTGTCCGTCACATGGACGGGGATGTCTTTCTTGAGCAGGCCGAGCTCAGCGACGGCGCTCATCTTGTCGTTCAGGGTCTGGCTCATGCGCCCAGCCCATAGAATGAGCGGGTCGCGGCCTCGTCTTCACCACAAATGTCGAAATCCGCGTCACCAAGAGAGTCCAGATTGACATAGAGGTGATTGGCGTCAAGGCAGTCCATCAGCACGCGCTTGGCTTCGTCAATCGTGAGCGCGGTGAAGTCGTCCGTATCGAAGGCGCTCGGGTCCACGTCATAGCGCAAATAGCCTGTGTCCCGGATATCGGCGTGGATCACTTGCAGCGCGGCCATGTCCGTGGCCCTTTCGATACGCGCGGCGATAGCGGAGTTGGAGTGCATAATTTCCGCATAGAGAAATCCGGCATCCAGATTCCCACGCTTCATAACCTCGACAATACGCTGCTTGGTGCACGTTTCGGCATATTCGAGTTGTTCTGCCATGATGAAGGTGCGACGGCCATCGTCTGACTTGTTCAACTCAAAAACCGCGTGGCCGGTTGTCCCGCTGCCTGCGAAGAAGTCGAGTATTTTAGCGTTTTTCTTTTCACCCACTACCGCTTTGATACAGTCATGCACTGTCCAAAGTGACTTCGGGAACGTGAAGTCGCAACCAGGAACGAGCTCGCGCAGGAGCTGTGTCCCATACTTGTTGGCGTCGTATCGGCTATCCTGCCAAACAGTCCGCATTGTTCCGAAATTCTTGCCTAACTCAATCTCATAATGGCCGTTCCGCCAAACCGCACGAAGGAGATCACTTATTTGATCGACGGATTGGCGGGCGTATCGCCATTTGCGCTCCACGCCCCTCCTGTCGATAGGAAAAACCTCAAACACGCCGTCGTCGCCCTCAACGGTTTGTTCGGGATGCGCATCGTCAGCGAGCACCTCGCCGAAACCGATTACGGCACCATCCTTTACTTTGATCGAATAGAAACAGTTTCTTGCGTCCCCGCGTTCGCTTTCCGTGCCCCAATTGCGAAAGTTGGACCAATTGACCTCTTCAGGGTCTATCACCCTCCCACAAATCGATTTCATCGCCTTTGGGATGACGAACAGTGCGTACTCGTTGATGTAGGAGAAGTTCGCGCCCTGCACTCCACGGGGATTATGGACGACCGAGATGCAATGCACTTCATGGTCGGGGAAGACCTCTTGCAGCAAGACGCCCAAGTAGAAAAACTCGTTTTCGTCAATGGCGACAATCATTGAGCCGTCATTTTTGAGCAGCAGTTTCGCCTCATCAAGCCGGTTCTTCATAAAAGTCAGCCAAGACGAATGATTGAACCTGTTGTTGTAAAGAAAGGTGTTTGAGTCTGATGGGGGGTTATACGGCGGGTCAATATAGATGCAGTCGATCTTGCCCGCGTAACGCTTTTTCAGTGAATGCAGCACCAGTAGGTTGTTGCCCTTGATGAGCAGACTGTCGTCGTCCGATATCTCACCCACGGGCTTGGCCCGCCTTTCCGCAGCCGCCTCGGCATCCCAGCGCTCCCATCCGGCCAGCGCCTTGGGTTCATACAGGCGGGTGATGTCATCAGGTGCGAGCGTCGTGTTCCAGAACACTTCGTCCCGTCCACGATCCTCTTTTACCATCCCCCCTTCCAGCACGCAGTCCTTGTAGGGCCATGCCAGCACGACATCGCGGGATTGGCTCAGATAGTTGCCACGGGCATCCATCAGTCCGATCCGGTTCCTGAATGCGGTGTAGCTGTCAGGCAGAAACGCCTTGTTCGACACAAAATCCTGAAACTTCACTTTGTCGAAGACCGGTACCCCCGAAACCTCAGTAAAGAAATGCGTCTTGATCGTCTTAGCGCCCATCAGCAATTCCAGCAGGCGAGGCTCCATGTTCAATGCGGCTTCGATCACCGCGTTTTTTAGGATCGCGCCATCCGAGATGAACGATTGTTCCGATTGCAAGAGATCGGTTAGGTCATCAAGCAGGTTGGTGTTCAGCGCCATGCGCGGCGCGGACCGATCGGTGTCCCAAACGCGAGCGTGACCATGGAATCCCCCCTTCCGAACATTGCCAGTGGGGCCCGAGCGGGTGCCGGGCCATTGTCAACAACTCGCAAAAAGAGATGATCCCGCCTATTGGCCTGAACGCGGGGTGCGACCCCGCGCCTGTAATCAGGCGTATTCAGCGGGTGACCCGGCAAGGTGCCGAGTTACGAATTGTTGACGCCGAAGGTTCTGGCACAGCGTCCGGGAGGTTTCAAGTGGCGGGGAAGCGCGAAACGGGAGAGCCGAAATGAACTGGATGAAAAAGCTTCAGGAGACTTGGTTTGCGTTTTGGCGGGCCTTAGCTGCCAAATGGGCAGTCTAGGGATTAGCGATGCTCGGCGTGACTGTCTTCGGGCTACCGCTTCTCGGACTTGTTATGGCTTCATGGCTCTTCTTTTGCATTTCACCATTCGAATTTGTTTCGACCTTTATCAAGACGTTTCGACAGAGAGGCATCGATCCGTCAGCGCCTTCCCTCTCGCAGCCAGGCCCCGATAACCAGAACCGATCCCACCAACAGGAACAGCCATGCATGTACCAGCGGAAAGATCGTCA
>JAPOUP010000023.1 GCA_026708635.1 Rhodobacter sp. | reverse complement strand
GCGATCCATCCTTCCTGGGCTGACCCGCCGGAACAGTTCATAAGGCCACCGCTCGCGAGCGAAGCGACCGTAACGCAGCCGAAGACAATCATGTCGTTCATGCCCTGCGCCCGACCGCGCTCCTCGGGCAGGTGCGACTCCGCCAGCATCGCCGTCGCGCCGATAAAGCCGAAGTTCCAGCCAAGTCCCAGGAATATCAACGCGATGAAGAAATTCGTCAGATCGGCGCCCGCAAGTCCCACGACCCCCGCGGCGGCCAGAATGGACAGGCCCGCGGCCACGACCCTTTCCGCGCCGAACCGGGCGATCAGGTGGCCGGTGAAAAAACTGGGCGCGAACATCGCCAGCACATGGGCCGAGACGACATCGGCGGCGTTTCCCCGGGTGAATCCGCAGCCGACGACCGCCAGAGGCGTCGATGTCATCACGAGGTTCATCAGCGCGTAGCTGACCATCGCGCAGATGATCGCCACGGCGATGCGGGGGGTCTTCAGCAGCTGCAGGTAGCTGCGGCCTTTCGGCTGCCCCACGCCGGGAGCCGGCGGACGCGGGATGTCAAGAAGCGGCAGAAAGACGAGACCGAAAATATTGAGCGCCATCACGGCCAGATAGATGCCCATAAACGGGATAGCCACTGCATCCGCGGAGAGTTTGGCGATCTGCGGTCCGATGATCGCCGCCGCGAGCCCGCCCGCCATGACATACGATATCGCCTTCGGACGGAACTCGTCGGACGCCGTGTCCGCGGCGGCGAAGCGGTAGAATCCATGCGATGACATATAGACGCCGGTAAAGAGCGAGCCGACCAGGAAAACCGTGAAGCTATGTGTCAGCAGCCCCCAGGCTCCTACGGCCCCGCCAAGGATGCCACTTATGGTACCGACGAGAAACCCCGCCTGCCGTCCGTATCTTTGCATGATGGTCGAAATCGGTGTCGCGGCCAGCATGGATCCCAGAACGATCAATGAGATCGGCAACGTGGCAAAACAGGGATTCGGTGCCAGTGACTGGCCCGCGAGGCCGCCAAACGTGAATATCATCGGCATCTGCGCGCCCAGCACGGCTTGGGCGGCGACCAGAACCGCCACGTTCCGATACGCGCGGCGGTCGTCCGTCGATGAGACCATGGCGGAGATCTTCATGGGGCAGGGCTTACCCATAGCCCGAAGATTGTGAAACAGCTATTTCGCGGCATCGATTATGTGAGCGAACGAGCCGCAGACGCCGCCAACCCGCATTCCCGTGGGCGGCAGTTCGGTTCCTTCCGCGTCCCAGGCCCTGAACAGTGGCTTTCCTTCGGCGCGAACGACGCTGGCGTAGTGGAACTCATGGGCCGTGAGATCCGTTTCGAATGGGCCGCCGAGTGGCGTGAGGCGACGGTAGCCCAGATGCAGTTCGGGTACCGCGAGGCTGGTATCGAGTGGCAGCAGGCCCGCCATGCGGTGGGGGATCCCGTCGATGTCGATAAGCGTTTCCCCGAGAACCATAAACCCTCCACATTCTCCATAAATCAAGGTATGTTGCGCCGTTTTCCTGAGACTGGACATGAATTTGGTCGCGGCGGCCAGACGCCCCGCGTGAAGCTCCGGATATCCGCCCGGTAACACGACCAGATCCGCCTCCGGGACCGTTTCGTCCGCAAGTGGCGAAAAGGTCAGGATCTCAGCTCCAAGCCGCCGCCAGTCCCTCAGAAGATGCCGGTAGGCGAAGGTGAAGGCGGCGTCCCGGGCCACCGCGATCCGCTGCGCGGGAGGGGGCAGAAAGGAGCCGGGAACGGCCTTCGGCAGTTCCTCCGCGAGAGCGGCAAGCGCCTCAAGATCGATCGAATTTCCGATGACCTCGGCCGCGGTCTCTATAAACTCCTCCAGATCGGGCCGCTCCCGCGCCTGTAACAGGCCAAGGTGCCGTGATGGATGGATAAGGTCCGGGTTGCGCTTCACCGCTCCCAGCACCGGAATTCCGATTGGCCGCAATGCGGCGCGCAGCATGCGTTCATGGCGGGGGCTTCCGACACGGTTTAGGACAACTCCGGCGACTCGGACGCGGCGATCATGCCGGGCGAATCCCGCTACGTGAGGGGCAACCGAATGGGCCATGCGCGCCGCATCGATGACCAAAACGGTTGGAACCCGAAGCGTTCGCGCGAGATCGGCCGTGGCGCCCTTGCCGTCGGGAGGCGCGCCGTCAAACAATCCCATCGCTCCCTCAACCAGAAGCAGATCCTCGGTCCAGGCGATTTCACGTATCCGCTCGGGCGTCATTGCCCACGCGTCAAGGTTGGGGCAGGGCGCTCCGCAGGCCGCTTCGTGAAAGCCGGGGTCGATGTAGTCGGGGCCGGACTTAGCCCCGCGGACGGCGATACCTCGGCGCGAAAGGGCCCGCAGAAGTCCCAAAGTCACGACCGTCTTGCCGCTGCCCGAGGCGGTCGAGGAAAGAATCAGGCTGGGCATGATAAGATCATGATCCGCTGCCGACGCTCGATTCCCGGCGATTCGGGGTAGTACGTTCCTATGGAAGCCCGGGAAACGGGATCCTGATCCGGATGGACACCGCGCGTCCGGATATGGAGTCGATCTGTCCGCACTGTCGTGCCGAAGGCGTGGGGTTCGATGGCGCTAGAGCGGTTCATGCGGCGAACATACTCCCGGGAGGGCGGAATTGAGACCCTTTCCGCCGATGGATAAGGCGGATATCCACGGATCCTTTCCGGAATGCACGCGATATGTTGGGGAAAGAGCCTGTCGTGCCGGGTCCGCCGCCTGGCCGCCGTGGAGAAAGAGGGCCCGTGATCGAGACGCATCGCGCGATTGGCCATCGGAGACGGTGCGGTTATATTCCATATCATGAGCGACCGGACCGGAATGCGACTGCGGCGGGGCTGGACTACCGGCGCCTGCGCGGCCGCCGCGACCAAAGCGGCGCTTCAGCGGCTTTGGGGTGGAGACTTTCCGCGGGAAGTGATCATCACTCTGCCGCGGGGTGAGACCCCACGCTTCGCCGTGACCCACACCCGCGCGGAGGCCGCATGGGCGGAGGCCGGGGTTCTCAAGGATGCCGGCGACGATCCGGATGTAACCCATGGGGCCTTGATTGTCGCGCATGTGGCCGCATCGAATGATGGAGTGGTCTTCAGGGCGGGCGAAGGTGTTGGCGTCGTTACCAAACATGGTTTGCCCATCCCGCCCGGAGAGCCGGCGATCAATCCCGTACCGCGCCAGATGATTCGGAAAGTAATCGGGGAATGCGCGTCAGTGTATGGGAGGGAAACCGATGTCTCCGTAACGGTCTCGATCCCCGGTGGCGCCGAACTCGCCCGGAAAACCTGGAATCCGCGCCTTGGAATCGAGGGTGGGCTATCGATACTCGGAACGACGGGTATCGTAAGGCCATTTAGCTGCGCGGCGTGGATCGCATCGATCCATCGCGGCATCGATGTGGCGCGTGCGTCCGGACTTGACCATGTGGCGGGGTGCACCGGATCCACGAGCGAACGGGCGGTACAGGCCTTCCACGGCCTTTCCGACCATGCGATGATCGATATGGGCGACTTCGCTGGTGGAATGCTGAAATATCTCAGAACACATCCTGTCAGACGTCTTTCCGTCGGTGGTGGTATAGGCAAGATCACGAAGCTGGCTCAGGGCGCGATGGACCTGCATTCCTCGCGCAGCCAGGTGGATTTCGAGCGGCTCGCGATGGAGTTTGGGTCGCCGGCGGCCGCGTCGGCCGGCACCGCATCGCATGCCGCGGACATCATCGGGCCGGAGATGACGCGGCGAATCGGCCAGATGGCATGGGAGCGGGTTTCCCATACTCTTGGTGGGGCGGGGATCGAGGTCGACGTCATTGTCGTTGATCGGGCCGGCGAGATTCTGGCGAGAAGCCGATAGATGCGGATTCTGCTGTTGGCCGGTAGCGGAGAGGCCCGCGCCATCGCCTCGGGAATTGCGGCGATGGAGGGTGTTGAGGCAATCGCCTCCCTCGCGGGCGTGACCGAAAGGCCGGCGAAACTGGTGCTGCCGACCCGCGTGGGGGGATTTGGGTGCGACGGGGGATTCAGGCGCTACCTTGAGGACAGCGCGATCGATGCGGTGCTTGACGCGACGCATCCGTTCGCCGCCCGAATCTCGGCGCGTACCGCGGCTATATGCGCGGGAAAGGAAATGCCGCATTCCATTTTCTGGCGGCGCGAGTGGAGACCGGGACCCCGGGACAGGTGGCACCTTCTTGATCGGGCGGAAGAGGTCGCGGCGGTGGTGCCGGAGGAAGCGACCGTGTTTCTGGCTACGGGGACGCGGGATCTCGAGGGGTTCGCGAACCTTCGCGGTCGTCGGGTGTTCTGCCGCGGTATGAGTGCGCCCTCCAAGCGATTCCCGTTCGCGGAAGGTGAGTACGTGATTGACAGGCCGCCGTTCGCCGTCGAGGACGAGGTTCGTCTCTTTCGCCGGCTCGGGATCGATTGGCTGGTTGCCAGAAATTCCGGTGGGGCGGCGGGCCGGAGCAAGCTGGACGCGGCGCGTGCGGTCGGCGTCGATGTGGCGCTCCTGCGTCGGCCACCCGTCCCGGCCACCACTGTCCTTAAAACTGTCGGGGAGGCTCTGGCATGGGTTCGCGGGCTGAAATCATCGGTCGCATCATAGAAACGCCGGAGTGCGTAGCGGAAGGCGCCGAATTCCTTGCGGCGGCGGAGCCCAGATTCGCGGCGGCCCTCCGTATGACCGGCCCGCTTCCCCTGCGCCGCCGTTCCGAGGGCTTTGAACAGTTACTTGCCGCGATCGTGAGCCAACAGGTAAGTGTCGCGGCCGCCGATTCGATCTGGGGCCGCATCAGGACGGCCGGGCTGAACGACCCGTGGATGATCGGGAAAGCTGATGATTCGGAACTTCGGGCGGTAGGACTGAGCCGCCAGAAAGTCCGCTATGCCCGAGCGCTGGCCGGCGCGCGCATTGACTATGATGGACTGCGTGATCTTCCGGACGAGGACGTGATCTCGATTCTGACGTCCGTTCAGGGAATCGGGCGCTGGACCGCCGAGATCTATCTCATGTTCTCGCTCGGACGCGCCGATGCGTTCGCGGCTGGGGACCTGGCATTGCGGGAGGCGGCGAGGATTCTGTTCGAAACCGACGACCGTCCCAACGACCCGCAGCTTCGGGCGATGGCCGAGGCCTGGACTCCCTGGCGCGCGGTTGCCGCGAGACTGCTCTGGGCCTATTACCGGGTGATCAAGGAAAGGGAAGGCATCCGATGACAAGGATACTTAGCGGTGGCCGCCGCGCGGCGGCGTCGGGCAACACCGCCTCCGCCGTCGTGTTTCTGCATGGTTATGGTGCCGACGGCGCCGACCTTCTGGGGCTGGCCGACGCGCTCACGCCCCATCTCCCGGATACGGTATTCCTGGCCCCGAACGCCCCGGACAGATGCGCGAACAACCCATTCGGATATCAATGGTTTCCCATCCCGTGGATGGACGGGTCGAGCGAAGCCGAGATGCATGAGGGATTCCGGCGCTCCACGGCTGACATCGACGCCTATCTTGACCGGGTGCTTGCGGATGAAAGCGTCAAGAGTTCGGATCTCGCGCTGTTCGGTTTTTCCCAGGGTACGATGATGGGCCTTCAGGTCGCGCCGCGCCGTTCAAGTCCGTTGGCGGCGGTGGTGGGATTTTCCGGACGACTTCTGAATCCCTCCACGCTGGTTGCGGAGGCCAGGTCAAAGCCGCCTGTATGGCTTGCCCACGGGGACCGGGACGAGGTTGTGCCGCATGCGTCATTGCCGGAGGCGGGTGACGCGCTGGCCGCGGCGGGGTTTGACGTGTCCACATATGTGATGAAAGGGATTGGCCACGGAATCTCGCCTGATGGACTCAATGCCGCGCTTGAATTCATCCGAGGCAGGTTGGACACCGGTCGTTAGCGGCACCACGGGAATTGCGGTCAGTTACCCGCGACGCACCCGGCCAAACCGTGCCCGACACCATTTATAGGCCCCATCGGAAGGTTTGTGCGTAGGATTACTTTAAGGGGGAGCTGTCCAGGTATATCGAACGCGTCCATGCCAGATCGGACGGCCCGGCTTGGCCGGGGCGGCGCGAGCGCCTGGGTTTGGACCATGGGCGACGCGCCGGACAACCACGAACCCGCCAGGCGGACCGCCGTCCCGGGGAACGCATGAAAAAGATGCAGGCCGAAAACGAGGGGCTCAAGGCGGACCTCGCCGCGACCCTGTCCGGAATGCGGGCCGGCAGGGCCCAGCATGACGCCGCGCTTTCGGACAGCATCGCGAGCGCCGCCGAGAAGATGCGACGGCGTCAGATCGGAACGCGACCGCGCGCTGGTGGCAGACGGGGCGCTGTTGGCCGGGATCGCCGTCGCCGCGGCCGTCGTCATCGCCGCGTCCTGACGCCGGAAACCCGGGGTCCGCCCCAATAGAGCCTCCGGAGACCCGCTCCTCGGCACCATCGCGCATTTCGAGCGCCGGCTGATCGCGGAACGCACCGGGGATGGGTGAGCGAACGCCCGAAAGCGGGGCTATGTGCCCGGAAGGCCGCCCCTGCCGCCCGGGACTGTCTGGGCCCTCCAGGACCTCGTCAGCGCCGGAAAATCCGTCTCGCAGGCCGCAAAACATCCCGGGATCAGCCGATCAACGGCTTACGGGGCAGTCAGAAACAACACCGATCCAAAATGATCCCGAAAACTCTCCCTTAGAGTAATCCTGCGTACAAACCTTCCGATGGGGCTTTATACGGTGGACCGGCGAATGGGTGAT
>JAPOUP010000167.1 GCA_026708635.1 Rhodobacter sp. | reverse complement strand
GGCGGAAGCTTTCGCCCGCCGCAATAGGCAACCCCCCGCGCGCTCTGTTTCATAACGTGCCGACATCCGGGAAGCGCCGGTGAGACGGACGTCCGGAAATCGTTGCCGCCCGTCCCATACCGCCATCGTGCCCGGCCGGGGCGAGATCGCCGCGCTTAACCGGGAGTACGCGAATTCATGGAGAGGTCTTCTCCCCGGCCACCGTTTCGGCAACCGTCTCGGCCTCTCTCGCCAATGCTTCGGCCCGTGCCACCATTTCGGAAAGCCTTTCCACCACGTCCGGGGAAACCGTCGGTCCGGAAGCCGGGCCGGCGGCATCCCTGAACTCGGAAACCGACCTTTGCAACTCCGACACCCTCTCCTTCTCCAGGCTGAGATCCCGCTGAAGGCCCGTGTTCCTGTCCGCGAGCATCAGACCCGCCATCAGCAGCATTCTCTGCTCCGTAAGCCGTTCATCCTGACTGAGCAGCGCCTTCGACTCGGCATCCAGCAGCGCCGCCGCGGAAAGCAGGTGCTGCTCCTCACCTTCGCCACAGGAAATGATGAATTCCCGCCCGCATACGGTGATGGAAATGTCAGGCATTGGGTTTCGCCTCCAGAAGCTTCCTGATATCTCCGATAACACCGTCAAGCTCGAGTTTCCTGAGCTCTCCGATAATTCCGTCAAGCTCGGCCCGGTCGGCCTCACGCATGGAGTGGAGTTTATCCAGCTCGGCCTCCCTCGAACGGTCGGGTTCCTCCACCACGTCCCCGCCGGCGGCCCTGTCCGGTGGAGATCCCACGGACTCCTTCAGCCGCTCGAGCTCTTCCCGCGCCGCCCGTTCGGACACCGTCAGGTCATGGTTGCGCGACTCCAGATCCTTGATACGCGCTTCGAGGGACTCTATCGCCCCGCCCCGCGACTCCATGAGGCTCTCCAGTTCGGCGTTGGTCTTCCTCGCCGCCGCGAGCGTTTCCCGCACCGCCGAGACATCGGCTCCGGAGCGCACGGCGCGAAGCGCCGTCCCAATCCGGTCGAACGCATGCCCCATGCGCCGTTCCAGATCCTCAAAACCGTCCATAAAACACTCCCTTGCCGAATCCCCGCTGGCTTCCCCTGGCTGACATTCAGGTAATACGACGCCGCGTCACCGTCACACAATAGCCCTAAATCGCCGAGCCCGCCAGCCATAGATCAAAGGGAGGCGGCGGCCCGGGTCCGAAAGTTCAGGCAGCGGCGCGCCATCGCGGAAAGTCCGCGACCCGGTCGTTCATCCGGCGGCACCGGGCGGCCATGATCCCGTTCGCGCCGTCGACCGACCGGCGGCCGTCGCAAGATCCTCTTCATGAACCGCCCCATCGTCGTCCCACCGCGTCCCCGGCGGTGGAGGGAAGCGCGAGCGGCCATGCCCGACAGAACGCCCGGCCGAAGCGCGGCGACCCCGTCATCCAGCTTGATGCGCCGCCTCCCGGCAACCGTATCCCGGTTCCTTTCCCGGCTTCACCGCGGTCCGCGGCCCGTGTCCCATCGCCCGGCACGCGGGCCCCGGGCCAAGCGATCCGGCCGTTCCGTCAGACCGTCCCGCGAAGGTTCCCGACGCGTCCCGGCGCCGATACTTCAGGACCGTGAGCGTCGAAAACACGTTTGGAACGCGCCATCGCGGGAAAGCGCTCCCTTTCGCCAGCTTGCACTTCCCATCCACGCTGCTATCACGCGTTGGAGACATACATTCAGCCCAAGGGGTTCCGTCCGTGGAGCTAACCGACCTGAAACAGCGGCATCCCGATCACTGGATGAAGGCGGCCGCGATACGCGCCCTCGCCATCGATGCGGTCGCCGCCGCCAGGTCGGGACATACCGGCATGCCGATCGGTATGGCGGATGTCGCCACGGTGCTGTTCGGGCGGCATCTTAGATTCGATGCCTCAGCGCCCGATTGGCCAGATCGGGACAGGTTCATTCTAAGTGCCGGTCACGGTTCGATGCTGCTGTATTCGCTGCTACACCTGACCGGTTACACGGACATGACGCTCGAGCAGATCAGGAGTTTCCGCCAGTGGAACTCAATCACCGCGGGCCATCCCGAATACGGACACGCCCGCGGAATCGAGACGACCACCGGTCCCCTTGGCCAAGGGCTCGCGAATTCGGTGGGATTCGCGCTTGCCGAAGAGGTGCTTCGCGCCCGATACGGTTCGGCCGTGGTGAACCACCGCACCTATGTCATCGCGGGCGACGGGTGTCTTATGGAAGGAGTGAGCCAGGAAGCCATCGCCCTTGCCGGAAAACAGGGGCTTGGGCGCCTGACCGTATTCTGGGACAACAATGACATTACCATCGACGGCCGCGTCGGCCTGACGGACATCACCGACCAGATATCCCGTTTCGAGGCCTCTGGCTGGCATGTGCAGGAAATCGATGGCCACGACCCCGAAGCCATAGACGGCGCCATCTCGGTGGCCGGGACCAGCGACAGACCCTCAATGATCGCCTGCCGTACCCACATCGCTCTGGGACATGCCGCGCAGGACAGCGCGATGGGCCACGGCGCGCTCGTAGACGCCAAAGAAAACGCCGAAGCCAAAGAAGCTTACGGCTGGAACCGGGAGGCATTCACGATCCCCTCCCCGATCAAGGCGCGGTGGGAAGAGATCGGTCGACGGGGAATCACCGAGCGCCAGGCCTGGGAAAAGCGGTTCGCGGCGCTTTCCGGGAGGCGTCGGGCCCGGTTCCTTATGGAGCAGGCGGGTGGCGTGTCCGGAAAACTTTCCCCCGCGATCCGACGTCTGAAAGCCCGTCTGGCCGAAACCGCCCCCAAGCTCGCGACCCGCTCCGCCAGCGAACTGGCACTGGCCGTTATCAATCCGATCATGGAAGAGACGGTGGGCGGTTCGGCCGACCTGACAGGATCCAACAACACCAAAACATCGGATCTTGAGGTGCATTCGCCGGGGTCCCGGAAAGGCCGCTACATTCACTATGGCATCCGCGAACACGGCATGGCCGCCGTCATGAACGGTATGGCGCTGCACGGTGGGGTCAAGCCCTACGGCGGAACCTTCATGGTCTTCTCCGACTATGCCCGGGCCGCGATGCGGCTCTCCGCCCTGATGGGGATCGCACCTGTTTACGTGATGACGCATGACTCGATCGGCCTGGGAGAGGATGGTCCGACCCATCAGCCCGTCGAGCATCTTTCCATGCTCCGGGCCACCCCGAACATGGTCGTGATACGTCCCGCCGATGCCGTTGAGACCGCGGAGGCCTGGGAAATCGCGCTCAGCCAGTCGAACCGCCCGACGGTTCTCTCGCTGACGCGCCAGAGCCTACCGACCGTTCGGACCCGCCACAGAACGACCAACATGACCGCGCGGGGCGCCTATGTTCTCGCCGAAGCCGAGGGCAGACGCCGGGCCATCCTGATCGCCACGGGGTCCGAGGTTTCCATCGCGCTGGCCGCGCGGGAGATTCTGCAGACCGAAGGTATTGGCGTTCGTGTCGTATCAATGCCATCATGGGAACTGTTCGAGGAACAGGACGCCGGCTACCGACGACGCGTCCTTCCCGGTGGCCCGGCGCGGGTCGCCATCGAAGCGGGTGTCCGGCATGGCTGGGACCGCTGGCTTTTGGGCGAGCGCGGGCGCGAGGCCCGGTCCGGTTTCATCGGAATGTCCGGCTTTGGAGCGTCGGCTCCCGGCGACGTCCTGTATGATAGGTTCGGCATCACCGCCGACGCCACGGCACGGAAAATCCGGGAACTTCTGGATTAACGGGGCTCCGCGCCGCCGCGCACCCCATCGCGGGTAAATCTGAGCAAGGAGAGAGACAAATGGCCGTAAAGGTCGCAATCAACGGGTTTGGGCGCATCGGGAGAACCGTCCTGCGCGCGATGATCGAGTCGGGACGTACGGATATCGAGGTGGTGGCGGTCAATGACCTCGCGCCCACCGCCACCAACGCGCATCTTCTGCGCTACGATAGCGTCCACGGGAAGTTTCCCGCCAAGGTAACCGTGACTGACGACACTATCGACGTTGGCCGGGGCCCGATCCGGGTTACCGCCATGCGCGACCCCGCCGACCTGCCCTGGAGCGATGTCGACGTGGTGATGGAATGCACCGGGCTCTTCGCCTCCAAAGATGCGTGCAAGGCGCATCTCGATAGCGGATCATCCCGTGTGCTCATCTCGGCTCCGGGAAGGAACGCGGACAAAACCATTGTTTACGGCGTGAACGACAACGTTCTGACCGCCGGGGACATCGTTGTGTCCAACGCGTCCTGTACCACCAACTGTCTCGCCCCGGTCGCCAAGGTGCTGCATGACTCCATCGGCATCGTTAAAGGACTGATGACGACAATACACAGCTACACCGGCGACCAGCCGACACTGGATACAATGCACACGGACCTATACCGCGCGCGCGCGGCCGCCATGTCGATGATTCCCACCTCGACCGGCGCCGCCAAGGCGGTTTCGCTGGTATTACCGGAGCTTGAAGGCAGGCTTGACGGAGTCGCGATCCGGGTTCCAACCCCGAATGTCTCGGTCGTCGACCTGACCTTCGAGGCCGCAAGGACGACAACGGTCGAGGAGATCAACGACAGCATAAGGAGATCCGCCAACGGTCCGCTTGAGGGCGTGCTGGGATATACCGACGAGAAGCTGGTATCCGTGGACATAAACCATGATCCGCGTTCGTCGGTGTTCCATACGGACCAGACCAAGGTCATGGAGGGCACATTGTGCCGGATCCTGAGCTGGTACGACAATGAATGGGGTTTCTCGAACAGGATGATCGATACGGCCGTGGCGCTTGGCCGGCTAGGGTGACCGACACCGAACGCCCGGAACCGGACCGTCATCGGGAACGACCCGTTCGGCCGATATGGGGGGCGGGGTTTTCCGATCGGTCGGCTGATTCGGTCAGCCAAGCTTGCGGGTGAGTTCGCGCTGGACCGTCGGCGTCACGAATTTGGAGACGTCGCCGCCCAGTCGGGCGATTTCCTTAACCAGTTTCGACGCGATCGACTGGTATTTCAGGTCAGCCATGAGAAAGACCGTCTCAAAGGCGTCGTCCATCATTCGGTTCATCCCGACCATCTGGTATTCGTACTCGAAATCGGCCACCGCCCGCAGTCCCCTGACAATCACCGTCGCGCCGGTGTCCCGGGCACAGTCGACAAGGAGCGTCTCAAAGGGATGCACGACGATTTCGGTATCTCCGGTCAACCCGGCGCATTCCCTGCGAACCATCGCGACACGTTCGTCAAGGTCAAACAGGGGTGATTTGTCACGGTTGACCGAGATCCCGATGACCAACCGGTCGAAGAGCTGGCACGCCCTCCCGATGATGTCGAGATGTCCCAAAGTCGGCGGATCGAAGGTTCCGGCATAAAGTCCGGTTCGCATTTACCACTCCCCCCGGCTTCACGGCAAGGCGTCCGCACCGGCGGCACCGCCGGGATCCGTTGACGATACGGGCCCCCGCCTCACGTCCGGCACCGAATCCGCCCGGCGCCGGGGCGATCCTGAACCGACCGGCTCACCCCCGGCGCGGGGCCTGTCCGGAAACGCGGAACTCAGTGCCCCATGATCATGCCCTGCAGCGCCTCTTTCTCCATAGACAGTTCGGCGAGACGCGCCTTCACCACGTCACCGATGGAAATCAGGCCTATAATTTCCCCGCCCTCCATCACCGGCATGTGGCGGAAGCGCCGCTCCGTCATGATTGTCAGTACCTCGTCCGCGGTGTCGTCACGCGCGCATCCGACGAGATCCTTCGTCATCAGGTTCCCGACGGTATCCTGCAGGCATGCCGTGCCCCGGCGGCCCAATTCGCGCACGATGTCCCGTTCGGAGAGAATTCCGCAAGGCACCGTTCCGTCATCGGACACGATCACCGCGCCTATTCGGTTTTCGGACAGAAGTCTCACCGCCGCGTCCACACTTGAACCCGGCTCGGTAAAGATGACGTCGTGACTGGATTTGGATTTGAGAATCTGGTCCACAAGCATCTCTATTTCCCCTCACCAAACAAACGTGCCCCTATGGTTTTCCCCGTACTCCGGGCCATGTCAAAACATTAATCCGTCCGGCTGTCCCGCGGACAGCGGGTTACCGTCGGCCACGCGGCGGCCAAAGCGCGCGCACGGCCCATCGCCCGAGCCATACTGTCCAAGATAGACATGGATATGTAAACAGGCTCAATAGCTCTTTCGTCCGGCCGGGGACCCTTCACGGTCGACCGAAACGCGGTTTCCCGCGTCCGGAAAACCGCGCGGGCGGTCTATTCCGGAATTTTCCGGTCCGACCGCCGGCGGTTCCCCGAATGGCCCCAGGCAGGCGTGAACACTCCCGAGCCCGGCCATAAGGCAACGTCCCGGCTGGACCGGCGACCGCCACATGGCCTGACCCGACCGCCAACGGAGACCGCGGGTCACGCGTTCCCTACGGCCCGGATCACGAATTCCCGCGTCGATCCAGCGTCATAAGGGCAACGGCGCCATTCCGGGAAATATACAGGCACTGGCTTGGCCCGGACAGGACGCGATGGCGTCGAAGGCGGGGTATCCACACGGGTTGCGGCCAAACGGATGACCCCCGCCCATCGGGTCGGCGAACCGTTTCAGCGACACGGGAGCCGGTCAATCGCGCCTATGGTCTGAGTATCATCGCCGGCCAGGCGCCGGATCGAGGGAAACCGGAACACCGTTTGAAATCACACCTGGCCCGTCACCCCGTCGCGCAAGCTACGTCACCGGAACCCGTCAGGGCATCCATGACTCCGGATCGACATCCATCTCTACGCGACCCTTCGCATGGAACGGGAAAACCGGCGCG
>JAPOUP010000098.1 GCA_026708635.1 Rhodobacter sp. | reverse complement strand
GCAGTGAACTTCGCCATCGGCGCATCGGGAGTGCTGTTTTCAGGTCTGAATCGAACCGGCTTTCTAGGGCGGAGTTGGAGCCAGTGGATTGTCTTCGCGGTCTTCGTCTCGATCAGCGTGATCTTCACGGCACAAGCTGTGGTACAGTGACGGGCTATGGTGGCGTCGGTTCCTCTCCTGGCAACCCGGAACCTGACCAAGGACTATCCGGGCGTACGCGCTCTGGACGGCGTCGACTTCGATCTCCGTGCGGGTGAGGTACACGCGCTCTTGGGTGAAAACGGCGCCGGCAAGTCGACGCTCATTTCAATGCTGTCCGGCGCCGCCGCTCCCAGCGCCGGACACATCGAACGCGACGGCCAGGCCGTGGCGTTCAGTTCAGTTCACGACGCCCGGGACCGGGGCGTCTCCGCGGTATTCCAGGAATTCTCCCTGATTCCCCAGATGACCGTTGAGGAAAACATGTTCCTTGGCGCGGAGCACCGCCGCGGCATTTTCCTGGACCGTGCCGAAATGCGGCGGGAAACCGAGCGCATCCTGTCCGAACTCGCTTTCGACCTGAAGCCGGGCCGCAAGGTTCGGGACATGAGTCGCGCGGAACAGCAGATGGTCGAGATCGCCAAGGCCTTTCGTTCCGAACTCTCCGTCCTGATCCTTGACGAGCCCACCGCGAGCCTCACGAGCCACGAAGCCGAGCAGCTCTTCCGGCTTGCGGACGATCTGACCACGCGAGGCGTCGGCATCATATACATCACCCACCGCATGGAGGAGATCTTCCGTATCGGCGACCGGATAACCGTTCTCCGCGACGGCAGGTACGTCGATACTGTCGGCATCGACGAAGCCGATGAGGATCGGCTTGTCGAACTGATGACGGGTAGCGGGGTAGGGGCGACTTTTCCGGCGGGCGCCGCCGCCGCGTCCGGACAGGAGGAGATACTGCGGCTCGATGGCGTGTCGACCCACGGCGGTGGCGCGCGCGACGTCTCGCTCTCGATCCGTCGCGGAGAGATAATCGGGCTCGCGGGTCTGGTGGGATCGGGAAAGTCCGAGGCGATGCGGGCCGCGTTCGGCGCGCTTCCGATCTCGGCCGGCAGAGTGTTCTACAAGGGAGAGGAGGTCACCGGGCGGAGTCCCGGGGACGCGATCGGTAACGGATTTCTTTACCTACCCGCCGACCGCCGCGAGGAGGGCCTTCTCATGGTCCGCCCCGTGCGGGAGAACATGTCGCTCGCGTCACTTGGCGGGGAGCGTTTCCGGCGCGGAATATTCGTGGATCGGGCATGGGAGAGACGCGTCGTTGCCGAGACTTCCGAGTGCCTGAACCTTTCCCCGAACCGGCCGGAAATGACGGTCGATCGCCTCTCCGGCGGCAATCAGCAGAAGGTCATGCTGGCGCGTAGCCTGATATGCGATATCGATCTGGTGATCCTGGACGAGCCGACCGTAGGGGTCGACGTGGGTACCCGTCACGCGATCTACCGATTTATCGTCGATCTGGCTGAGGGCGGTGCGGCGGTTGTGATCGTATCGTCGGATCTGTCCGAGATCCTGAACCTCGCGGACCGTGCCTACGTCTTCCACCGCGGGCATATTCAGGCCGAGTTTTGTGGCGGCGATCTTACGGAGGAGAACGTCCTTGCCCGTTTTTTCGGGAAGGAGAGCGCTTGATGGCGGGCGCGACCGTGGGATCGGGGTCCGGCGGCGCGGCCGACCTGCTCAGGCGGCTCTTCGTCAGGCTGGGCATCCTACCGTTTCTCTTGGTGATTGCCGTCATTGTGTTTTCGCTCATGTCGGACAACTTCCTGACCGGGCGGAACCTCATGAACGTCCTGCGCCAGTCGGTGTATCTGACAATCGTGGCGGTGGGGCAGATGCTGGCGCTGCTGACGGGTGGCTTCGACCTGTCGGTCGGTACCGTACTCGCGTTGGCATCCGTAGTAGGCGCTCTTGTGATGGCTTCGGTCCACGCCGCCATGCCTGACGCGGTATTTGTCGCGATCGGCCTCGGCTTCCTGGCCGGAGTGTTGGCCGGCACGGCGGTCGGTGTCGCCAACGCTATAGGCGTCGCCTACTTCAGCGTGTCCCCGTTCATGATGTCGCTCGGAATGGCATCCGTCGGTTTCGGGATCGCGCTGTATCTGACCGGCGGCGTGCCGGTTTACGGAATGCCTGTCGAGTTTGGCGATGTATTCGGATTTGGCGTGATTCTGGGCGTGCCGACACCGGTCTGGGTCGCGGGACTGCTGATCCTGTTTCTCTGGATCCTGCTCTATCGGACCCCCTACGGACGCTATTTCTATGCCGTTGGCGGCAATGCGAAGGCCGCCCGGCTTTCCGGCATCGACGTGCGGGGCACATTGTTCGCGACCTATATCCTGTGCGCCGCGCTGGCGGCGACCGCGGGTATGCTGCTGACCGCCCGGCTCGATACGGGCGAGGCCAATATCGGTGCCTCCATGCCGCTTGAGAGCATCGCCGCCTGCGTCATTGCCGGAGTCAGCCTGCGCGGGGGCATCGGACGGCTGGAGAATGTGGTTCTGGGCGCCCTGTTCATCGGTCTTGTCCAGAACGGAATGAACCTCGCCCGGATCGAGAGCTATCTGCAGACCGTGGTCCTTGGCGCACTGCTGATCCTGGCGGTGGTCGCCGACCAGGTCCGCCTGCGTTACGTCGCGTCAGCGAAAAACTGAGGGAGGGGGATTTGGCTGACCTGAACTGTGACATGGGCGAAAGTTTCTCGCTCTACAATATGGGCAACGATGCCGAGCTGATGCCCTATATCGATCAGGCGAATGTCGCCTGCGGGTTTCACGCCAGCGACCCCAATCATATGCGCACGACCATCGAGATGGCTGTGGCGCACTCCGTCCGGATCGGGGCCCATGTTTCGCTGCCCGATCTCGCTGGCTTCGGGCGGCGCGAGATGAAGATCGAGGAAGAGGAGATGCTGAACATCGTCCTCTACCAGATCGGCGCTCTCGACGCGTTCTGCAAACAGGCGGGGACGGTCCTGTCCCATATCAAGCCCCACGGCGCGCTTTACGGCATGGCCGCACGGCAGGAGCCGATCGCGCGGGCGATTGCGTCCGCGTCAAGGATCTATGGTCTTCCGGTAATGGGCGTCGCCGGGACCCTTCATGAGACGGTCTACGAGGCGGAGGCCGCGGGTTTCATCGCCGAGTTCTTCGCCGATCTCGACTACAGGGACGAGTATGGCCCTGTCATCACGCGCGAGCACGAGGCCGTGGATCCGGTGCTCGCGGCGGAGCGGGTCCGGCGCGCCGTGGTCGATGGCGTGCTGCTGACGGTGGAGGGCAGAAGCCTTCCGGTAAGGGCGGAAACGGTATGCATCCATTCCGACACGCCAAATTCCCGGGACATCGCGGGGGCGGTCAGCGCGGTGCTGGCGCGGATCAGGACCGCCTGACACCAGAGCTAGGAGATAGAGCATGGCACACGAGATCAAATCGCCGATTCCAGGAACGTTCTACCGCCGACCGTCTCCGGAAGAGCCCGTCTTCAGGAATGTGGGGGATACGGTTGTTGTGGGCGATACGATCGGCCTGATCGAGGTGATGAAGACCTTCCACGAGGTTAAGGTTGATGCCGCGGGGACCGTCGCCTCTTTCGAGATCGAGGATTCCGATCCCGTGACGGCAGGCCAGGTTCTCGTGATTCTGGACCCATGAGGATCAAAAAACTCCTGGTGGCGAACCGGGGTGAGATCGCCGTGCGGGTGATACGCGCGGCGCGCGATCTCGGAATCGCGACGGTGCAGGTCCATTCGGAGGCGGATGCCGGAATGCTCGCGGTTCGAATCGCGGACGAGGCCGTTAATATCGGACCACCGCGCTCGGCGGAATCCTATCTCAACCGGGACGCGATACTCGCGGCGGCGAGGGCAACGGGTGTCGACGCGATTCACCCGGGTTACGGTTTTCTGTCCGAGAGTGGGGCTTTCGCGGCCGCGGTCGAGAAGGCGGGACTGATCTTTGTCGGGCCAAGTGGCGCGACGATCGATCTGATGGGCGACAAAGCCGCGGCGCGGATGCGGGCGGCGAAAGCCGGCGTGCCGACGGTTCCCGGGAGCGATGGGGTCGTGCGCGATATGGTCGAGGCGGCGGAGCTTGCCGCCGGGATTGGCTTTCCGGTGATGATCAAGGCCGCTGCGGGGGGCGGTGGTCGGGGTATCCGGATCGCCGAGGACACGGATAGCTTCGGCAGGCTTGCGCACCAGGCGTCGTCGGAGGCAAGGGCCGCCTTCGGAGACGGTGGGATCTACATCGAGAGGGTCATTGAGAGGGCGCGGCATATCGAGGTGCAGATCCTTGCTGACGGAACGGATGCGATCCATTGCTGGGAGCGGGAATGCTCGCTGCAACGCCGCCGCCAAAAGGTGTGGGAGGAGGCTCCCTCCCTGGCGCTCGACCCGGCCACACGGGAGAGGCTGTGCGTGTCCGCGGCGGATCTCGCCCGCTCGGTTGGCTACACGGGCGCGGGCACGGTGGAATATCTATACGATGATGCGACGGGCGACTTTCATTTCATCGAGATGAACACGCGCATCCAGGTGGAGCACCCGGTTACGGAGATGGTAACCGGTCTCGATCTCGTGGCTGAGATGATCCGGATCGCCGGAGGGGAGCCGCTGCGCATCCGCCAGAAAGACGTCGGAATCGACGGGCATTCGATTGAGGTGAGGATCAACGCCGAGGACCCGTCCAATGAGTTCATGCCGTGTCCGGGCACGGTGACCGGACTCGATGTGCCGACCGGGCCGGGCGTGCGTTTCGACCATGCTCTGTATCAGGGCTACGCCGTTCCACCGTTCTACGACTCGCTTCTCGGCAAGCTCATTGTCCACGGCGAGAGCCGTGAGGCGGCGCTCGCCCGCCTCGGGCGAGCGCTTGCCGAGCTCCGGATCGAAGGGCTGGCCACGACGGCGGGGCTGTTCGAGGTGTTGCGCGGGACGAAGGAGGTCCGTTCAAACGCCATACATACGCGTTGGCTCGAACCATGGCTCGAGACCAACGGTGCCATGATTTCAGGGATGATGCAGAGGGAGGGAGAGACAGTCGCATGACATGCCGATACAGCTTTGGTGGGGACGAGCACATATTTGTCGAAGTCGACGACGCGATGTCGCTCGAGGCGTTTTTCGTCTCGCTCGCCATTACCAACGCCGTGCGTGACGCGAAGATCGACGGGGTGACCGAGATCTGCCCGGCCAACGCCTCTTTCCAGATCAGGTTTGACCCCGACGTGATCCGTCCGGACAGGCTATTGGACATTCTTCGGGAAATGGAGCGGGAAGCCGAAATGGCGGAATCCAGGCTCAATACGCGGATCATCGAAATTCCGGTGTACTACCAGGATCCATGGACCCATGAGACGCTGATGCGGTTCCGTGAGCGCCACCAGGATCCGGAGGCCACCGATATCGAGTATGCGGCGCGCATCAACGGCTACGGTGATGTCGCGGCCTTCATCAAGGCGCATTCAGGCGCGCCATGGTTCGTATCGATGGTCGGTTTCGTCTCCGGCCTGCCCTTTCTCTATCAGATGGTCGACCGGCGGCGTCAGATCGAGGTGCCGAAATATCTCCGCCCGCGAACCGACACGCCGAAGCTGACGGTGGGTTACGGCGGTTGCTTCTCCTGCATTTACTCGGTGCGGGGAGCCGGTGGCTACCAGATGTTCGGAATCACGCCGATGCCAATCTATGACCCCCGGCAGGAAATCAGTTACCTGCGGGATTTCATGGTGTTCTTCAGGCCGGGCGACATCGTGAAATGGAGTCCCATTGACCGCGACGCCTACGACGCGGCGGTCGAAGATGTCCGGGCGGGCCGGTTCGAGCCGCGCATGAAAGACGTGGTTTTCGATCTCGAGAGGTTCAATGCCGACATCGATGGCACCAATAAGATGCTGATGGAGGCTCTCGATGCCGGTTAACGTGCTTTCCGCGGGTATCCTGACCACGATCCAGGATTTGGGCCGTCCCGGATATTACCACCTCGGCATCCCGGTTGGCGGGGCGATGGACCGCCTTGCGCTTCGTGCCGCGAACGCGCTTGTCGGGAATCCGGAGAATTCCGCGGGGCTTGAGTGCGCCTTCATGGGTCCCGAGCTCGAATTCACCGAAAGTGCGACCGTCGCCGTTTGCGGCGCCGATCTTCCGGTCAGGGTGAACGGGGCGGAACGGTCCGGCTGGACAGCGTTTGACGTGAAGTCCGGAGATGTTCTGTCGTTTGACTTCCTGCGCTCGGGCGCCCGGTGCTACATCGCGGTCTCGGGTGGCATCGACACACCGCCCGCATTGGGAAGCCGGTCGACCTACGCCATTGGCGCCCTCGGCGGCTATGAGGGTCGCGCGATACGGTCCGGCGACACGCTTCCGCTCGGAGAGTGTGGGGTCACGGACCGGGCCGGTAGGTCGGTACCCGAAAACCTGCGGCGCATGCCGGGTGCGCGGGCCGAACTTCGGATGCTTCCCGGCCTTTACTGGCACCGTATCACCGGCGATGCCCAGAAGGCTTTTTTGGAGGATACGTGGAAAGTCGCCAATGAGGCTGATCGTATGGGCTACCGTTTCCGAGGCGGCCGGGCGATGGAATTCGTGGAGCGGGAACAGCCGTTTGGTGCCGGCTCGGACCCTTCAAACATCACCGACGCTTGCTACCCCTATGGATCGGTGCAGGTACCCAGCGGGACCGAGCCGATAATCCTTCATCGCGATGCCGTATCGGGGGGCGGCTATTTCATGATCGGCACGATCATCTCCGCCGACATGGACCTGATCGGGCAACTTCAGCCCAACACCGAAACCCGCTTCGTGGAGGTTG
>JAPOUP010000004.1 GCA_026708635.1 Rhodobacter sp. | reverse complement strand
TCCGCTGTGGATACGGATTGGATGGATCGCACTCGATACGTTATCGGAGGATCGGATTAGGTTGACACGGCTCCACTCCACCTCCCGGCAATCCCCCATCATTCCTCCGGACCAAGTCCGCCAATTCCCTAAACCCGTCGAAAGCATTGGGGACAGCGGCCGCACGGCTGCCGGCCGCGTCATCGGCATCGGCAGGATGGAAGCGAGGTCAAAAAGATGCGCCGCGCCGGAATCCCGATGCCCCGACATGCCGGAACTTGCGGAAATCCCAAGACCCACGCTATACTCCGGAACGTTAGGAAACCGGATTTCGATCTCACCGAAATCCGTTTTGGCCGGATCAGATGAAACCGAATTTCGCCCTGAATCTCAGCCATGAAGGCATTGGCATTCTGCATCGGACACAGATCGGCTGGATGTATGTCGCGAACGTGTCTCTTGACGACCCCGAGCTGGGAGAGCAGCTGGCCGTCCTGCGCAGGACGGTCGCCGATCTGGGAAACGGCCGCGTAATCACGAAGCTCGTAATTCCGAATTCACAGATCCTCTACACGGAAGTGCATGCGCCCGGACCGGACTACGACGCCCAAATCGTGCAGATACGGCAGGGTCTGGAAGGAAAGACACCATATAATGTCCGCGATCTGGTGTTCGATTGGCGAAACATTGGACAGTCGGCAAAGGTCGCGGTGGTATTCCGGGGATCGCTGAAAGAAGCTGAATCGTTCGCCGTCCAGCATGGGTTCAACCCGATATCCTTCGTCGCGATTCCGGAAACCGGATCCTTCGACGGGGAGCCGTTCTTCGGCGCCACCGAGCATTCAGCGTCGATTTTGGGTCGCGACGAGGGTATCGAACCCGACGCGGAGTCGATGGTCGTTATCGGTTCCGACAAACCATTCGGGAGCGTCACGGGGCAACAGTCCGAGCCTCGGGGCCCGGACCACCGGGAAGACGCCGCCGCATTCAGACCCCAGCATCCCCCCCAACCGGCGAGTTCAGGGCCATACCATCCGACCGAACCTGTTCCCGCGGCCGGAGAGGCGACGCACCCATTTGATGAAACGCGCGACCCGGGAGCGAGCGGCGGCGAGAAAGCCCGGCTTCCCTTCGGGAATGGCAGGCACCTGGCGGGAACGTCAGTCACCGCACCGCACGTAACGGGATCCGACGGCGTGCGCGGACCGATCGAAAACCTCGAGCCCGAGGCCGGCCGGGGCGTGCCGGCCTCAGGAGTGCCACGCCATATCACGGCACATCAACCGCGGGGCGGGCCAACGCCACTTACGGGAACGATTTCGGCGGACATTCGGAACGGAAAGACGGCGTCCGCCATTCAATACCCCATCAGAAAACGCGGTTGGCTCCGCTTGATGATAATGATGCTCGCGCCGATCCTGCTGATTGCGGTGTGCTTCATGATGTTTTTCTGGCTCCGGCCGGGTCAGATCGAGTCGGATTTGAGCCAACCCTCGCGCATTCAGGCGTGGCCGGAGTTCCAGGCAGGACCTCGGACAGCCAACGGACCCCCGGTGCCGACTCTGGAAGGGGACGGCCCGATACGGTTGCCAACGGAAACCGCACATCAGGAATCCGCCGGGCCGCCGGAACAACCGGTTCCCGGCAACTTGAATGTCGGGACAGCGGAACCCCGACCTTTGTCGGTCGATAGTCCTCCGCCAGACCGCGTTCTTGAAGCGCCCCCGAGCCTCGCCGAGAGCCAGCGGACCTACGCGGAGACAGGGGTCTGGCCACGTGACCCCAGTAAGCCCGCCGAACTTGCTGGCAATGTTCGTATGGAAAAAACCTACATCGCCGCAATCAGTCCAGTGCCGTCACCACGGAGTATTGTTACGGGACAGTCAGACAACCTAAGGCTGGCGGGCCTGGACAGCCCGCTAGCGCCATCATCGCCGGATACTGACAGGTCGGGCGCCCATTGGCGGGGATCGACCGATAACATTCCCACAGGATCACTCGACCGGCGTGCCGATGAAACGGACCCGGGCCCGGTCGCCTCAGCGGGTTCACGATCCGTTATCCAACCTGAGGCAATGCCCGAAACCGCGCTAGCGGACACCCCAAGCCATGGACAGGTGCTAATCCGACCGGACGGAGCCACCATGGAAACGGACGGCGGGGAGTTCTCACCCAGCATCCAGGAAAGTCCAGGCAATGTTTCCACCCTCGCCGCAGGGATATCACCGATACCGAAGGTTCGGCCAAAGGGATTGGAACTGGCCGGGAACCAAACGGGAAACACGTTCGCGGGCGGCCGGTCCAATACCGATTTACCGAGCGGTGACTCCGTAGCGACAGCTTTCGGAAGCGCTTCGGTGACGCCCGCGGGCGGCGCGGTCATCAGTCAAGCCACCCAACATGGTGTGATCGATCTTCGCAAAACCAACCTCATTGGCACATACGGCCCCACCGACGACCTCCGCGCGCTCATCCGACTCAGATCGGGTAAGGTCATAAAGGATGTCAAAGCCGGCGACCGATTTGATGGCGGACGCGTCTCGAAGGTTGATGCCAGAGAGCTCCACTACGTCAAGAACGGAAAGAACTTCACGTTACGGATGCCGGACAGATAGAGCCCGCTCACCCACCGATGCGGCAACCCGAAACGGTTTGGCCATCGCGGACGAAGCTTCGCGACGGAACTGACCGGAAGCGGCCCGATAGCCGCTTCCGAACATAATTCCCGAACCGATGCCGTATGCGGGAATCACAAACGCCCGTAACCCGGACCAGACGGATCGGAGGGGCGAATCGGACTGGCGTCAATCCGTACGGGCCGGTGCCTATCGGGGCCGTCGCGGCCAGGCCCGATCCAAAGATACCCGGTTTGCGATCTTTGCGATTTGCGATCGGATCACTTGAGTTTTTTCCGCGGGACGGCAATGCTTGCGCGGTAACGATGGGTGAAAATCCGAATGGCAGGCCTACTGTTCCAAGCCACTGTCTATCTCGCCGCCGCGGTCATCGCCGTTCCGCTAGCCGCCCGGCTGGGGCTGGGTTCCGTGCTGGGATATCTCGCGGCGGGCCTGCTGATCGGTCCGGTCCTGGGCATCGTTGTCGATACCGAAGACGTGCGGCACTTCGCCGAGTTCGGCGTCGTGATGATGCTGTTTCTTATCGGCCTGGAACTGGAACCCCGGGCGCTATGGGATATGCGCCACAGAATTCTTGGCCTTGGAGCGATGCAGGTCGTCCTGACAGCGGCCATCATTTACTTCTGCGCATTGCTGCTCGGCCAGACAAGGTCATCCGCGGTCGCCATCGGACTGGTGTTCGCGCTGTCCTCAACCGCGATCGTCCTGCAGACGCTCAACGAAAAGGATCTACTGCGAACGGGTGGCGGACGCTCGGCATTTTCCGTTCTGCTGACCCAGGACATAGCGGTAATTCCGATGTTGATCATGATACCGCTACTCGCGATGCCGGTACGGCCGAGCTTCAACGCCGACGGGTCAGTCAACCGCGCCGGCCCCCATGACGCGGCGGCGGAGGCCGAAGCGGGACATGCCCTGTCACTGGTCGAGGGCCTGCCCGGATGGGGCGCGACACTTGTCACACTGGCCGCGATCGGCGGTGTCATTCTTGCCGGCACGCTCCTCACCCGCCCACTGTTCCGGTTCATCCATGCCGCCAGACTGCGGGAAATGTACACCGCTTTCGCCCTTCTCATCGTCATCGGCATCGCCTTTCTGATGACACTCGTCGGACTTTCCCCGGCGCTCGGGACGTTCCTCGCCGGCGTCCTGCTCGCGAACTCCGAATTCCGGCATGAACTGGAGTCCGACATCGAGCCCTTCAAAGGATTGCTGCTTGGGCTCTTTTTCATCACCGTAGGCGCCGGAATCGATGTCGCGGGATTTTTTCGCGAACCTCTTACGCTCGTCGGCCTGACGGTCGGAATGATGTTGATCAAGGGTATCGTCCTATATGTTCTGGGGATCATTTTCGGGATAAGGGGCCGCGACAGGTGGCTGTTTACGCTTGGGCTCGCACAGGCGGGCGAATTCGGCTTCGTGCTGCTTTCCTTTTCGGCGCAGCAGAACGTGTTTCCCGAGCCTTTGGTGCAGAAACTGCTGACCGTCACCGCCCTATCGATGCTCCTGACGCCTTTATTCTTCATTCTCTACGACCGGCTCAGCAGCCGAATTGAGGAGAGTTCCACACCCGATCACGACGAGGTGGACCCGCAGGGCCCAATCATAATCGCCGGAGTCGGTCGCTTCGGGCAGACCGTCAACCGGATGGTCCAGATGTCGGGATTCCGTACGACCGTTCTCGATAACGACCTGGGAACCATCCAGCTGATGCGCAGTTTCGGCTATAAGGGTTTCTTCGGCGACCCGACCAGGCCGGAGGTTCTCCGGGCCGCCGGCCTGGCGGAAGCGTCCGTGCTCATGGTGGCGCTTGACGACCGCGTCGCGACAAACAAACTCGTGTCCTATGCCCGCAGGGTTCGACCTGACCTTCACATCGTCGCGCGAGCGCGCGACAGGATCCACGTCTACGAACTCTATCGCGCAGGAGCGAATGACATAGTGAGAGAGGTCTTCGACTCAAGTCTACGGGCGGCGCGCTACGTCCTCGAAAACGTCGGCGTGAGCGACTTCGAGGCGGCGGCGCTGGAAAAAACCTACTTCGACTACGACCGCTCCGCCGTGGGCAAACTCGCGGAGGTCTGGAAACCTGGCTTACCTGTAGAGAAAAATCCTGAATACATGGCCCGCGCCAAGGAACTGGACGCCGGACTCGACGCCGCCCTTTTCGCCCATTTCAGTGAACGCGACGGGGATGGGGAAAGCTGATATCCGGACCCGCCGGATCCGGCGGCGCGGCTCTCACGCCCGCCCGTCCACCACCCACCACTTAACCCTCCGACACTCCAGCTTCGGCAAAAGTCGCCATCCCTGAATGACAGACGACGGCCCCCTTGAGGATTCCTATCGCCAGAACGGCTCCGGTCCCCTCGCCCAGGCGCATTCCGAGCGACAGAAGCGGCTTCTTGCCCAATACCTCAAGCAGCCGTGCATGCGGGGCCTCGGCCGAGACGTGTCCCGCTACGCAGTGATCAAGCGCGCCCGGCGAGGCCATTTCCAATGGCAATGCGGCCGCGGTGCAGATGTAACCATCCAGAATCACCGGAATTCCCAGCATACGCGACCGCAGGACAGCGCCCGCCATCGCGGCCACCTCGCGCCCGCCAAATCGGCGCAGCACCTCCAGAGGGTCTCCCAGAGATCCGGCGTGTCGTGCCAGACCCTCGTCGACAACACTGGCCTTCAGCCGCAGTCCCCTGTCGTCCAGACCGGTTCCGCGACCCACCCACTGTGATCCCGTGCCGCCAACTAACGCGGCGCATATGGCCGCGGCGGAAGTCGTGTTGGCGATTCCCATCTCGCCCACCACAAGAAGGTCCGCTTCGGGCGCAACCGCGTTCCACCCCACCGCCAGCGATGCCAGGACCTCCTCCTCACTCATCGCCGCTTCCGTGGTGAAGTCGGCGGTCGGTTTCTCGAGTTCCAGTTCGTGTATGTCCAGTCGTGCCCCCGCGGCCTCGGCGAGTTGATTGACCGCACCGCCACCAGACCGGAAATTCGCCACCATCTGTGACGTCACTTCCGCCGGAAAGGCCGAGACGCCACGCGCCGCCACTCCATGATTGCCGGCGAAGACGATCACCTGCGGCGCGTCGAGGCCACGCCGCTTCCCGCCGCGCCAGCCCGCATACCAGATGGCCAGATCCTCCAGCCGTCCAAGCGCCCCGGGCGGCTTCGTGAGCTGCTCGTTCCTCGACTCAGCGTCTTTGCGGGCGACACCGTCGGGTCCGGGCAACTCCTCCAGAACCGCCCTAAACGCATCCATGTCGCGGGGAAATTCCTTCATGATCAAAGTTCCGCGTTGCGGGTCATCCGAGGCTACCTTAACTCTGCGATATGCCGAAAACCACCCATAACTTCAGCTCCAGTGCCTGATCGCGACGCCGATCTGCTGAGACGCGCCGATCTGGAAGAGGCTTTCACGCTGCTTACGCGAGTGCCGATGCCACCGCTGGGGCAGACGCGGGGGGCAAACGCGTCATGGGCCTACCCGCTTGTGGGACTTGCCGTTGGACTAGCGGCCGCCGTCACCACCCTGCTTACCGGCGGTCTTCCGGCGGAACTCACTGCCGGCATCGCTCTCGCCACAATGATTGTCATCACCGGGGCGATGCATGAGGACGGCCTGGCCGATTCGGCGGACGGGCTGTGGGGCGGACGAACGCCCGAACAGAGGCTCGCCATCATGGCGGACAGCCGGGTTGGCGCATACGGGGTGATCGCGCTGGTTTTTTCCATTGGCCTGCGTTGGTCGGCGCTGGCGGCCATCGCCACCGACGGTACGCTGTGGGCGTCGCTGATCGCCGCGGCGGTCCTGTCGCGCACGTCGATGGTGGCGCTGATGCACATGGTGCCAAACGCCCGGGAAACGGGACTCTCATCGACCGTCGGGCGACCCGGGCGGGATACAACGCTCGTCGCTATCGCAATTGCCGCGGCTATCGGGTTCGCCGCGCTGGGTTTCGCGTTGATTCCGGTAGCCATCGCGCTTGGGGCGACGACGCTCGCGGTCGCGGCGATCTCAAGGGCGAGAATCGGTGGCCAGTCAGGCGATATTATTGGAGCGACCCAACAGATCGGCGAAGTCGCTATCCTGGTCATCCTCGCATACTGAATGGAGGGGAACGGAACCCTCCGCATCGGCATAGCCGCGTGCCGCGGCGGTTCCGGCCCATCCTCCGAACGCAAAGTGCGGGCCGAAAACCCGAACTACGGAGCCTCTTGCAGAACTCCGCGGCCGGGCGGTTTTTT
>JAPOUP010000107.1 GCA_026708635.1 Rhodobacter sp. | reverse complement strand
AGCTCTGTCACCCCATACACTTTCATATGGTTCATCCACAATGAAATCAAGAGTGGGACTGGGATAGGGTGTAGCTGCAGCGACCTGAAATTCCGTGACCGGAAGCGGCATCTGATAACACGTAATTGATACCTACTGTCTGTTATAGCCGGATATCGGTCAAGACAGGTCCATCCCAGTTCGCGGGCCATATCTTCAGCCGCTCTGTCCGAAACCAAGTCTGACAATTCCGCATCATACCACTTACCGCGAGCGTGGCATTGCTTTCGCGACAATCCGGTGCCGCGCCAAGCCAGCGCGAAACCGTCATGGCTGAAATCTACGTCAATCGGCGCACATTGACCTAGAGGTAGCGCATCTCCAATGCCTACCTCCATTGACCGCCTCAAAGCGCGGGTTGCGATGGCCTCATTCAACTCCCGGTCACCTCGGAAACTCCCGCCAATCGCACGATATCCCATGCGCCACCCGCACAGAATCGCGGCGGCCCACCAGACTGACGGCGAAAGATATGGAAGGTCTTTCGGCCAAGTCCTGAAAATCGCTGGCTCCGACTTAAACATCCGAGATCCCCAGTCAGAGAGGGGGCGCCAACACCATACTGGCGCTGGGGCCACTTTATGGACTTCAGACTTCCGGACTTGCTCGGGTGGCGGGTGAGTCAGGTCGCCGCCACCTGACATGAAGTCGGGTTGCGTCAATAGCGGACGCTCGTGTTCTATACGTCCACATAAAGGAGCCGAACATGTCGCTTGGCGGCAACGCCAAACCGGTCACCTACCGCCGCCGCTCGAATCCGCGACCGGCTCCCGAAGCCTTGCGGCGTTTCCCGGCCGTTCGGCGCCTGCGCCCACCCGACCCATGCCGCCTCAACCGCTGCGAAACGGTCCTGCCCTCCACTTCCAACAGCTCAAACGTCAGACCACCGGTAACGGGGACCGCTTCGGACAGCCGCACCCTGACGGCCAGACCGACTGACAGTTCCAGACCCGACTCCTCGCCTTTCAATGACGGTTTTCCGCTGTCATGAACGAAGAACTCGCGACCGATTGACCGAACCGGAACCAGCCCGTCGGCGCCGGTCACGTCCAGTCGCACGAACGCCCCGAACCTCTGGATTCCGTTTATTCGTCCCACAAACTCGTCACCCACCCGATTCGACAGATAGGCGGCGAGGTAGCGATCGTTTGTTTCGCGCTCGGCGGCCATCGAGCGGCGCTCCGTCTCCGAGATGTGCCTGGCCGTAACCCCAAGCCCTTCAATGTCGCTCGGCGACAGACCGTCATCACCCCAGCCATATGCCGAAATCAAGGCCCGGTGAACGATCAGGTCGGCATAGCGACGGATCGGTGACGTGAAGTGGGTGTAGCTTCGTAGGGCCAGCCCGAAATGGCCAAGGTTTTCGGGATGGTAATAGGCCTGCTGCATCGCCCGCAGAGTGGAGAGGTTAACGAGTTCGTCAAACTCGCCGCCTTTTGCCTGCGCCAACAGTGAATTCAGGTGTCTGGTCAGTAGCGTCTGCCCCTTCGCGAGCGTGAGACCGCTGGCGCGCGCCACCTCCCGCAGCGCGTCCAGCCGTTCGGGCGCCGGTTCTTCATGAACGCGGTAGAGCAATGGACACCGTCGCGCAAAGAGTTCCTCAGCCGCGGCAACATTCGCGAGTATCATGAATTCCTCGATCAACCGATGCGCATCCAGCCTTTGTTTCAGTCCGACCGACCGGACCCCGCCGTCATCCGAGAGGGCAATCACGCGCTCGGGAAGTTCAAGGTCAAGTGGCTGGCGCCGCTCGCGGGCCCGCCTGACGGTGAGGTAGGCTTCGAACAGTGGATTTATGACATCGGCGGCCAGGTCGGCGCATTTCCCTTCCGGCGCGCCGTCTCTCGCGGCCTGCACATCACTGTAGCTGAGCGTGGCCGCGGACTTCATCACCGCACGCGTGAAACGGTGCGCCAGTTTATTGCCGCGGGAATCGAGCTTCAGTTCGACCGCGATGCAGGCGCGGGGGACATCCTCCCGCAACGAGCAGAGATCGGCGGAGAGGCGCTCGGGAAGCATCGGCACCACACGGTCCGCGAAGTAGGTGGAATTTCCGCGACGGCGGGCCTCCGCGTCCAGCGCGGTGCCGGGACGGACGTACGCCGCGACATCGGCGATGGCCACCCAGACAATGTGTCCCCCCGGGTTGCCGGGATCGGTGTCCCGCGTTGCGAAGCATGCGTCGTCGTGATCCCGGGCGTCCGTCGGATCTATGGTGACGAACGGAAGTTCGCGAAGGTCTTCCCGCCCACCCGGACCCAGAGGTTTCGCCGCCTCCGCCTCGGAGATGGCCTCGTTCCCGAAAGCGTCGGGAATACCATGCTGGTTAATGGCGATCAGCGATACGGATCCTCCCGAATCTCCCAGCACGGCCGTAATCCTGGCGGCGGGAAGGCCGATAGCGTCATTCCTACCGATAGGCTCGGCTTCAACCAGTTCGCCATCACGGACCCCGGATGCGTCGGCGGCGCGCCATTCCCGGTTGGAGCCCTTGTCGACCGATCGGATCCGTCCGCCCTCGGGGCCGTCGCGGAAAATACCCAGAATCTTACGGACATTCCGGGCTATACGACGGATCGGCCGGGCTTCGTAAGCGTGCCCCTCCGCTTTCACCACGGTCAACCTGGCGAGAATGCGGTCACCCGGCTCGAGCGCCGAACCGGAGGCTCCATGTACTATGAGCGCACGTGGTTCCGGGCCTTCGCCTTTCCACTCAAGCGGATGGGCGAAGAGATCACCGTCAGCATCCGGCTCCCTCACTTCCATCACGGTGACGGGCGGTAGCCTGCCAGGATTCCCTTTGAGCCTACGACGTCGCTCGAGATGCCCGCAGTCCTCGAGCTCACGCAATATCCGCTTCAGATGTATGCGGTCCGCACCCTTGACGCCGAACGCGCGGGCAATGTCACGTTTGGTAGCCCGATCCGGATTGTCGGCGATCCAGTCCATGATCTCGGATTTTGTGGGCATCCCCCTCATGGAGACCCGAAGGTACGGGTTGGCGTGCGCGTCATTCGGAAAGGTCCGCCACCGTGTCGACATCCGCGAGCGTGTCAGCCATCGCGACCCGATGGCCGGGGAGCGTGGCAACGCTATCGGCGAGGGCATAAGGAGTGGACCAGCGAACGTTCCGGAACATCGTCGGTGACGGCGGCATATTGCGCTTAAGCCCTACGAGCCAATATCCTCCATCCAGACAGGGGCCAAAGACCGCGTCGTTGTCACCGAGAAGACGGAAGGCCCGGGCGACGTGATCGGCCTTCAGGCCCGGTATGTCGGTTCCCACGATCACCGCCGGGCCGACTGGCGCCCCGCCAAGCAGCCGCCGCATGCGCTGGCCGAGATCACCACCGCCCTGGGCAACGCGGGGTATCCGCGATGACCAGGCCGGGCTGCGCAGGGCGGTATCGGGAGTGATGGCCATCCGGAGAGTCCATTTCGGGCTATCGAGTCGGCGGATCATACAGTTAACCTGATGGCGGTACCACCAGGCCGCGTCCGTCATGCCTATATCGGCGCCAAGACGTGTTTTCACGCGTCCCGCCCGCGGCTCCCTGACCATCAGGATGACATGACGGTCGATCATCGGGATCTCCCCAACCGATCGGCGCGACCTCGGAGAAAAACCGCTTCAGGCGAAATACGCATCCAGCATTCTGCGGTAGATCGCTTTCAAGGCGGTGATTTGGGCGACTTCCACCCGTTCGTCGACCTGGTGCATGGTCTTTCCCACAAGTCCGAATTCCACCACCGGGCAGTGATCCTTGACGAAACGCGAATCCGAGGTTCCCCCCGATGTCGAGCGTTCGGGAACGTTTCCCGTCTCGACCTCGATCGCCCTGGTGACCAGGTCAGACAGGTCGCCCGGCGCGACAACGAAGCTTTCGCCCGAGACCCTGATGTCCACCGTGATAGCCACACCCGTCACGTCCGCCACCAGGCCGACTTCCGTCCGCAGCCAGCGGCCGAGGCTATCGGACGAATGCGCGTCGCCGAAGCGGATGTTCACTGTGGCGCGGCAGGTAGCCGGGATCACGTTACCGGCCGGGTTGCCCGTGTCGAAGGTCGTTACGGCCAGCGAGGAGGGATCGAAGAATTCGGTGCCTTCGTCAAGACGGTGACCGGCCAGCCTGTCCATCAATTTCACCAGGGCATGTACCGGGTTTTTCGCGAGATGGGGATAGGCGGAATGTCCCTGAATTCCGCTTGCGGAGAAATGCGCCGTCAACGAGCCGCGCCGGCCGATCTTTATGGTGTCCCCCAACGACAGCCGGCTTGTCGGCTCACCGACCACGCATACCGACATTTTCTCGCCGTTCGCGGCCATCCATTCAAGCAGCGCCGCGGTACCGTCGACCGCGTCACCTTCCTCGTCACCGGTGATCGCCATGATGACGGCGCCGTCAGGCGGCGCCTCACGCACCAGATCGATCGCCGCGGCGGCGAATGCGGCGACGCCTGATTTCA
Organism: Rhodobacter sp.; assembly: GCA_026708635.1. Classification (GTDB taxonomy): domain Bacteria; phylum Pseudomonadota; class Alphaproteobacteria; order Rhodobacterales; family Rhodobacteraceae; genus JAPOUP01. Next base: position 2,403 of record JAPOUP010000107.1, on the reverse strand, counting down.
TATCCGCCGCTCCCCGCCCCCAGAGCCAGCCATCGCGGATCTCGCCGGCGAAGGCATCCACCGTCCAGTCTGACCGTTCGCCGGCGGGCACCACATCGGTATGGCCGTTGAATCCAAAGGTTCGGCGATGACCGCGGGAGCCCCAACGGGCGAAGAGATTGCCCACACCGCCACGGTCAACCCGATGGCACTCAAATCCGGCGCATTCCAGCCGGTCCCGCAGCAGCGCGAGCGCTCCGGCGTCCGTCGGGGTCACCGAGGGACATCGGACCAGTCTCGCCGTAAGCTCAACGGGATCGGCAGGCTCCACCATATCCCTTCTCCCCGCGCTCACGCTCCCGCCGCTCCCGGCCGTTCCCCGGAGCCGTAAAACCGCGGAGGAACGTCAGGTGGCGATCCTCGCCACCACCGGGAACGCGTCCACGGATGAAGACGATCATTCGCCGGACACTCTAGCGGAGATCGGCGAAAACCGGCCGGAGAGGGTAACCTGCCGTCAGTCATCGAAGAATTGTGTATGCTGGGCGACGATAACCGAGTTCTCGTCGACCGCACGTTGCATCAGGTCGATTTCCTCTCCCGGGATGTCGTGGCCGTCGGCAAGCCGATCCTTCAGACTGCCGTAGCTGGAGACGGAGAGAGGCGCCATTCCGGCGGTTTTAATGACGGCAACCGTTTCCCGCACCGCCTCCGCTTCGTTCACACCGCCCGAATAGCACATCAACGCGGCCCCGGTCGCCCCTTTCTGGAGGCCGTCGCCCTTGCGCCGGCCCACCTCGACCAATAACGTGTAAATGTCCTGCGGGTTTCTGGCTTCGGTCATATCGCCTGCCGTTTCCGGCGCGCTAGTCGCGCAGCAGATCGTTTATGGCGGTTTTCGCGCGTGTCCCTTCGTCAACCCGTTTCACGATGACGGCACAGTAGAGGCTGACGCCGTTCGCCGAAGGCAATGAGCCGGCCACAACGACGGAATAGGGCGGCACCTCACCATACATGACGTCTCCGGTGTCCCGATCGACGATCTTGGTTGACTTGCCGATGAAGACGCCCATGCCCAGCACCGATCCCTCGCGGACGACGCAGCCTTCCACCACCTCGGAACGCGCGCCGATGAAGCAGTTATCCTCAATGATCGTGGGGCTTGCCTGCATCGGTTCAAGGACCCCGCCGATGCCAACCCCTCCGGAAAGGTGGACGTTTCTGCCGATCTGGGCGCAGGAACCGACCGTTGCCCAGGTATCAACCATCGTTCCCTCGTCGACATAGGCGCCGAGATTGACGAAACTTGGCATCAGCACGACACCTTTGGCGATGAACGCGGACCTGCGGACGACGCAGTTAGGCACCGCCCGGAAGCCGGCGGACCGCCATTTCCCGTCATCCCAGTCTCTCCATTTGGCGTCGACCTTGTCCCACCAGGAACCGCCTTGGGGACCGCCCGTATGCCGCTCCATGTCCTTCAGGCGAAAACCGAGCAGAACGGCTTTCTTCGCCCATTGGTTGACATGCCAGTCGCCATCTTCCCGGCGTTCGGCGACGCGAAGGGAGCCTGAATCCAGCGCGTCAAGCGTGTCCTCGATGGCGTCACGGGACGGACCCACAGTATCCGGATTTATGCCGTCACGTTCCTCCCATGCGGTCTCAACGGCGGCTTCGAGCTTGGTGTATGACATGGGAGCACTCTCGTTTCCCGGCGTTTGGCGGTCCATAACGGAGTTGGGACCGGGAGGCAATCAAGGATAGGCCACCGAGCGCCGCGGCGTGGTGAAATATTGCCGGAGTGACCGATAACGGCGGGACCGGCCGGGTCGCCATCTCCGACCGGCTCGGACAGCTCGGGATCGTCTTCGGTTTCGTTGACGGGGTGGATTGCGGCGCAGCGGTATCGATCCGGACAACGGAAACGGCGTCCGACACGCACCCGTAGGGTTGGCCAGCCCCGCCGTGTCAGCGATCGGTCAGGTCGTCCCCGGAAACGGTCTGGCCATCCGGGCGGTCCTCCCGCCGTTCTTCGGGTTGAGGTTCGGGCCTGTCCCGCGCCACCAGCCCCTCCGCCGCGAGCTGGCGGATCGCCTGGGCGCGCGTGATCCCGTCCCTTTCCGCGATGGCGTCGTACCGCTCGCGTTCGCGTTCCGTGAGGGACAGGGCCGCCCCGCGCGAATCCATGCCCTCCATCTCCGCCACCGCCGCGTCCGCCCCGAGTTCGGCGAGCGCGTCCACCAGGGCCATGGCGTCGGAGCCGTCCTGGCCCTTCTCCATCCCGCGAAGGGCTTCCTCGCCGATCCCGATCCGGTGGGCGAACTCCGCGCGGCCGATGCCGCGCCTCTTCCGCTCCTCGGCGATCCATTTCCACAGCCACCGGACGCGATGGCTTCCTTTGGGCTTTCCGGTCATCCGTCCCTT
>JAPOUP010000242.1 GCA_026708635.1 Rhodobacter sp. | reverse complement strand
AAACATGGGGGCGGCACCCTGGTCACCCCGCGCACCGGGTTGCTGACACGACGTTCCGCGACACACAAGGGCGGTATTGACCGCCTTTCCCTAACGGGACACGGCATGAACCGGATGCTGACCGATCCCCTCCGCCAGTCCCGGCGGCTCCCGACCCGCGTTCGCATGGTCCGCGATATTCCGAGGGTGTCTCGGAGCTTTTCGTCCGAGAAGTCGACCAAACGAATCCTTGACTAATCTAAGTGCCATCTGTATATGTCCTGAGGACATATACAGATGGCACTTGTATGAAGTTCACGGACGGAGTGGAACAAGCGCTCCTGAAGCGCGATCTGCCGATCATCACATATTACGATTTCCTCGTTCTGGGGCATTCGCTTTTCCAGCACCGTGAATGGGACGGAGAACCTCTCAAGCGCATGCCGCAAGGGTGGGATCAAACCCGCGCGAATAACGCTATCAAGCGCATGGAAGACCGCAGAGCGCTGGTCCCTGATTCCGATTTCAGATCGGGTGTCTGGCGTGTCACGCAAGCCACTCGTGCGGGTTCGGCGGAAGAGGTCGCGTGTATTGCTGATCCATTTGCCTACGTCTCACATTTGTCAGCGATGCAGAGATACAGCCTGTCAGAACGAAGTCCCAAAGCTTTGCATGTGACTACGCCGCGTCGTGATCTTTGGAACCAGCTCCGAAATAACCGCGCGCGCGATGATCTGCCCGGGAACGAAGACATAGATAAGCCGGTGCTCTATCGACCGGGCTTTAAGGATACCATTCGGCGACGGCCGGTCATTACGCATATCTCAAGCCATCCCTGGACACCCGTGCCTCTCAGTGGCGAGGACACCCGGATCACGTCTATCGGTCAGACCTTTGCCGATATGATCACAGAGCCAGGATTGTGCGGGGGGATGCGCCATGTCCTCGATGTCTGGGAACGTGACGCGGATCAATGGTTGCCAGAAATCGTGGAGGCCGTGGATCAGTTAAACAGCAAGATCGCCAAGGTTCGGGCAGGATATATCCTCTCGGAAGTGCTGGGGCTTGATGATCCCGCCATTGCGCGTTGGGAGGCCTTTGCGCAAAGAGGGGGATCGCGGAAGTTGGACCCTGAAGCGGACTATCTCCCTGAATTTTCGGAACGATGGATGATTTCACTGAATGTCTGATGCAGAACGCATCCCCAACGAAGCCGAATACGACATTGTAGATGTGGATGTGCGGGCCTGGGTGGAAGCCGCGCGCTCCAATCCGGCCCGGTATCGCGACAGGCAGGTTACGGAGATTGTTCTAGCGGCCATCGGGCTGGCCCCCAATCTGAACACAAGCCTGGTCCTGAAGGGTGGGGTTGTGATGGCCCTCGCTTTCAGGAGCAACCGGGTCACGGCCGATGTGGATTTCACCTCAATTGTGGAACCGGACGGGTTTGCCGATCAGATCGCGGACGATCTGAATGCCATCCTGCCCCAAACCGCTATCCGCCTTGGATATCTGAACCTTCTCTGTCGGGTACAGACTGTCAGGAAAATGCCAAAGTCGTTGAATTTCGAAGAGTTCGATTTCCCGGCCTCGCTCATCCGGATCGGTTCGGCCGAGCGCGGAACAGGCGAGGAGAAACGCTTGGAAGCCGGACGAGCCATACGGGTTTTGGATATCGAGATCAGCTTCCGGGATCAGGTGTATGCCTTCCAAGAGCTGAACCTGACCGGGCCGGGCGTCGCGGTTCGGGCATTCACACTACACGAGATCATCGCTGAAAAACTGCGCGCTCTATTGCAACAGCCGATCCGCAACAGAAACCGCCGCCAGGATGTCTATGACATCGCCTACCTGATCGAAACCAACGAGCTGACCGATGAAGATCGCCACAGCATCCTGGAAACGCTGATCGAAAAGTGCCAGGCGCACGGTATAGTGGCTTCGTTGGAATCTATGGATGATCCTGAGGTTCGGCGGCGGGCTGAGGTTGATTGGAACACGCTTGCCCTCGAACTGGATGATCTACCGCCGTTTGATGAGCGGTTTGCCATAATGCGGGAGCTATATATTTCCTTGCCGTGGTAGCCGATACAGGAAAAAGTTGAAAATTATCAATTTATTGTAACTGCTCACCCCATGATTCCGTCCTGATGTCGGGTTGCCTGCGGGCGCGGGCTTTCGGTTGCGGCGCGGTGTTTGCCGGGACCGCGATCAGTCCTTCCTGGTCGACTGGAGCGCTGCCGCTAGGCTGGCGAACATCGCGTGGTTCCAAGCCGGGCCCGGCGAGCCTGGATGCGAGCCGCCACTTTCCATCCCGACCAAGCCGGATAACCCCTTGTTGGCTGAGTATGTCCATCTCGGCGCGTATGGCGGAGCGTTTCGTGGCGTCGAAGTCAATGTCCAGCAGCGCGAACATCGCGGCAGCCCGAGCCGCGCGGGTTTTCAGCCCAGTCGGTGGTAAGGAACGCCTCACTCGCAACCGCGGTGGCCTGATCCGCAAGCGCGGCGCTGCCGCCGTGCGCCCGCCCTATTACGCTGAGATTGGCAGGGTCGACACTGTCGGAAAGTGGCCCGTCCGCCACCCACTCCCCCCCATTTAATGGCACGCGATGTTCACACCGGCTCCTCCCGCCATGTGTCCCGCGCGCCGCGTCGCGCGAGGCAGCTAGGTCCAAACAGGACGTGAACGCCACGGTCAACCGGTGCGCGTTCCTATTCAGTATCCGGCTTACATGTGATTGACTGGTTCCATGAACTTTGATGTGCAGCAGGTGACATGGGCCGCCCTCGCCGTCTTTATGGGGGGGTTTCTGAAAGGGGCGACAGGGGCCGGCGCACCCGTCGTCGGGATACCCATTTTGACCGCCCTGTTCGGCATTCAGTTCGCCGTCGCCGTCTTTTCCGTTTTGAACCTCATGTCCAACTTTTGGCACGCGTATGCCTACAGGATGCACCGACCGTCGAACCGGTTTGTCCTCCGCTTCGCGCTGACGGGGGCGCTTGGCGCGTTGATCGGGTCATTTTTCCTGGTCTGGCTTCCGACGGATGCCCTTATGGCTTTCCTGGCGCTCATAGTGTTTTCCTACGTTGCCTTGCGGTTTGCGAAGCCCGACTGGAAACTGGCGCGCGAACGCGGGACTCAATTTGTGCCGTATGCCGGGTTGGCCGGTGGTCTGATGCAGGGCGCCGGAGGCATCTCGGCACCGGTGTCCGTGACGTTTCTGAATGCCATGAAACTGTCCCGTCCCGAGTTCATAGGTACGATTTCCATCTTTTTCTGCGCCATGTCGCTGGTGCAGATACCTTCGCTGGCGGGCCTGGGCATTCTGGACCGGGAGCGGTTCGTGGCCAGCGTCATCGCGACAGTTCCGTTATTCGCGGGAATCTGGCTTGGCGAGAGGGCCGCCAGGCACCTGTCCAAGGTCTGGTTCGACCGCGCGGTCCTGACGCTTCTGGTTGTAATGGCAGTCCGTTTGATCTGGATCGCCATTCTGGGCTGATGGCCCACGGGCCCGCCGATCGCGCCTATTTCATCCGGTTCGGCAGATAAAGCGCGATATCCGGGAACAGCACCAGCAACGTCAGGCAGACCGCCATCGCAAACCAGAATGGCGTGACGCCCCTGAAAATCGTTGCCATGGGCACGTTGGCCGCCACACCCTTGACGACGAACACGTTGATACCGACCGGCGGTGTGATCAATCCCATCTCGATCACGATGACGCAAACGACCCCGAACCAAATCGGATCGAAACCAAGCCCTGTGATGATCGGGAAAACGACTGGCATGGTGACAACGAGCATCGCAAGCCCGTCGAAGAACATACCGAGGACGATGTACGCGACCAGGATCAGTACCAACGTGCCATACCTGCCGAGCCCGAGTGATTCCAGAGAGTTGGCCAGTGTCTCCGGGATATGGGTGAGCGCGAGAAACGGCCCGAAGACATGGGCTCCGATTACGATGAGATAAAGCATCGCGGTCGTGGTCACGCTCTCGCGCAGGATCGCCGGGAACTGGCCCGGGCGGATATGGCCCCCGATGAGCGCCATCACCGTTACAAGCGCGGCGCCAACACCCGATGCCTCAACCGGTGTGAAGACACCGAGATAGATGCCGCCGATGGAGATCAAAATCACCGAGACAAGCGGCATGGCCGACAGGATCGAGCGGGCTTTTTCCCGACTGTCGGACTCCGGTCCGACCGGCCCCTGTTCGGGCCAGACCGCCGTGATGAACATGATCACGATCACGAAAAGGAGTGACAGCAAAATGCCCGGAACGATGCCGGCGATGAAGAGCCTGCCAATGCTCTCTTCGGTCAAAATCGCGTAGAGAACGAAACCTGTCGACGGGGGGATCAGAATTCCCAAGGTGCCGCCTGCCGCAACCGAGCCGGTCGCAAGGCCGTCCGCATAGCCGAAGCGCTTCATTTCCGGCAATGCGACTTTGCCGATGGTAACGGCCGTAGCGACGGACGAACCACTGACGGCGGCAAACGCCGCGCAACCGAGAACGGTCGATGACGCAAGCCCGCCGCGCAAATGCCCGACCCACGCATGGGCGGCTTCATATAACCTGCGGGAATAGCCCGCCGCGCCCGCGACATTGCCCATCAAAACGAACAGTGGGATCACGGTCAGCCCGTACGCGGTAATGGAGGAGTAGGTCTCCGACGACATGGTCGCGATCGCCGCGCGCCGGTCGTCGATCGCCCAGATACCGAAGAACCCGACAACGAGCAGCGCCATACCAACCGGGAACCGGGCGAACAGGCAGAAAAATAGCCCGGCGATACCAAGTGCGCCGATCAGAGTGTCACCCAAGTCCGGCCACTCCAAGACGGATCCGCGAATAAATCTGAAGAACCATTACCAGCGCGGAGAAACCCATGCCGAACACGATGGCGGCATAGGCGATCCAGATTGGCACTTCGATCATGTTCGTGACATCGCCAAATTCGATGGCATCCCACATCTTTTCCCAGGCTTTGCCGATCAGGAGCCAGAGAACGTAGATCCCGACCGCGCGGGCGAACAGGTCCGCGGCGAAGCCTCCGGTCTTGCCCAGATGGTTGTCGAGAATATCCACTTGGATGTGCTTGCCGGTCAGCGCTGTATACGGCATCGCCAACATCACAACGACTCCCATGCCAATCTGGATCAGTTCCTGGCTCCCGAGGATGGGCGCGTTAAGCACATAACGGAAGATCACCGAAACCGTCACGATCAACATGACGCCAAAGAGCGCCAGACCACTCAGTGTCGCGGCAAACTTGAGGATCAGCTCGGGGAGATCTCCTCCCCGAGCTTCCGTGACTGTGTGGTCGGACACTTGGCTCAGTCCTTGAGCGCCGCGGCCCATTCGGCGGCGTTGATGCCATCGCTTTCAAGTTCGGCGATCACGGAATCTGCGATACCGGCGGAAGCGGCATCAAACCTCGCGGCCTCCTCGGCGGACAGCTCGATCAACTCGCCACCGGCCGCCAGCCAGTTTTGGAACGCTTTATCGGCAGCGTTCCGCATGGTCGTCCGGCCACCGTCCGACATGGCCGCGCCCGTAAGCTCGGTAAGCCTGGCTTGCGTGTCGGCGTCAAGGTCGCCCCAGCTATCCCGGTTCATGACCATCATGAACATGGAGTTGGTACCCGTGAAACCCTTGGTGATGTGGTTCGTAACCTCACCGAGCTTGAAGCTCGACAGCACCGAGGTATCGACCAGCACGCCGTCGATCACGCCCGTCTCCATCGACGAGTAGACTTCGGTGATCGGCATCGAAACGGCGGTAGCCCCCCAGCTTTCGATCACGCGACCTGTATTTCGCGACGGCACGCGAATCTTGAGCCCGGCAAGATCGTCAAGCTTTTCGATCCTCTTTTCGCGCATGAGGAGCGAGCCCTCGCCGGACGTCCAGAGGCCAAGAAGTTTCACGCGACGGAACTCGTCCTGCACGAGTTCGATGTCCTCCCAAACCTCTACCGTCGCGTTCGCGCCCGCCGGGATCACACCGGGTATCTCGACGAGAAGCGTCTTCTTGAACTGTGCGGCCGTGTAGCCGGGCAGCGCGTAGACGATATCGGCAACCCCATCGATGGCGCGATCGTATTGCTTCACCGGTCCCGCGCCCAGTTCGCCACCCGGGTAAATCCGAATGGTGGTTTCCCCTCCCGTCGCCTCGGCGATCGCTTTCGCGAGCGGCTCGAACATCTCGACGTGCAGATGGTACTTGGTCGACGCGAAGTGCGCGAGCTTCAGCTCGTTCGCCTGCGCCATGGCGCCGATCGCGAGCGCGGCCGCGCCGCCGATAGTGGATTTCAGGATGGTCATGCTTTCCTCCATGGTTTCACTGTCCGTCAGCGTTGACTGGTGCGGGCAATGGCGACGTTCAGCAGAACCTGCCTGCGCTCGGTGGTAGCCACCGAAATCGCCCGCACCAGAGCGGCCGGCAGCTCGTCGCCATCGGTGACGTTCTCCGTGTAGGCCCGGCTGGCCCGCGCCGTGAGCGCGAAATCGGGGCTGGGCCGCAACGATGTCAGCGGGATGTCGTTGGCTCTGCCAGCCAACCCATCCCTGTAGAGCCCTTCGACGGAGTGACGCACGGCTCCCCATTCCTCGTTGTTCAAAACAAGTGTTATGACGGGTAGATTGAACGCCTCGCAGACCTGATGGCAAGCCGTCGGATTGGCGAACATGTAACTTCCGTCGCCGACTGTCGCGAAACATAGCCGCTTGGGGTCGGCCAGTTGCGCGCCAATCGCGGCCGGCAGCCCCCAACCAAGCCCGCCCGAATATGGTTCCTGGAAGTAACTGAGATGGTCTTCAAGCTCCAAAGGGGGGAGCGGACAGCCAAGCTCGTGAAAGACGCTGGCCTTGAGCCCCTTGATTGCCTGGCCCAGGCAGTGGCTGGCCCATTCCTTGGACATCGGCGACCCGCGCCCCGATTTCGCCAATTCACGGGTTTTCTCACGTTCTGACATCGCCACGC
>JAPOUP010000245.1:6475-38699 GCA_026708635.1 Rhodobacter sp. | reverse complement strand
CACCGGAAAGTCAATGATAGGCTGCGTCTATCGCGGAAAGTTCCGCATTGGAATGGCACGAGCTTGCCTAAGATATTGGAATATAGAGAATATGTCGGCAAATACCGCGAGGGGGCCCGGCGTGTCCAGTTTCACGCGCGAGGCTCGAGACCTGGGGGGACGAAGCCGGGGCGGTCGCCAAAGCGAATGCCACCGATTATGGGCTGGCCGCCAGCGTGTTCAGCCAAAATGGCGGCCGCGCTCTCAGACGGTCGCGTCGCATTCGCGCGGGGACCGTTTGGATCAATTCCCATTTGCGCCTCTTTGCCGAGGGTGAAACAGGCGGCTTCGGTCGTTCGGGGCTCGGTCGCCTGCACGGCCCGGACGGCCTTGATGGGTTCCTCGAGACCAAGCATATCCATCTGGATTCCGGGCGTGTCTGAAACGTGCCCGATGTAGTCATCAATGGAGGCGGGCCGGTCGGCATGGCCTTGGCCATCGACCTCGGCCAGCGCGGCCATACGGTTACCGTCATCGAGCGCCATGACGAGCCGCAGCCTGTGCCGAAGGGTCAGAACCTAACGCAGCGCACCGTCGAGCATTTCGCCGCATGGGGTTGCCAGCAAGAACTACTGACGGTCCACCCCCTACCGAAGGGTGCCGGAATTGGCGGCATGACGAGCTATGGCACCCTTCTGTCGGGCTGGAACTGCGATTGGCTGAATCGCGCCCAAGTGAAAGATTTCTACGCCGCGCCCAATGTACGGGTGCCACAATACGCGACGGAAGCCGTTCTGCGCCGGAGGGCGGCCCAGCTTCCGAGCCTGGACGTCCGTTACGGACGGGAAGGGATCGGTCTGGAAACCTCAGCGACAGGTGCGCGCCTGCGGGTCCGGGAGCGCAGCAGCCGGCGCGAAGACGTCGTGGAGGCCCGGTACCTCGTCGGGTGCGATGGTAGCCGCTCCATGGTCCGGGAGGCCAGTGGCCTGCCGCAACGGCTGAACGATCATGGCCGGTTGATGGCTCTTCTGGTGTTCACCTCCGGGGAGCTTCACGGGCTCCTGGAGCGTTTCCCGGGCAAGGCCTTTTACTGCGTGCTGCATCCCGATTTCGAAGGCTACTGGCAGTTTTTCGGCCGTGTGGATCATGGGCGGAGCTGGTTTTTTCATGCGCCCGTGCCGCATGGCACCACCACCGACATCGTTGACGCACGGGCCATGCTGACGCGCGCGGTTGGCAAGACGTTTGACTTCACTCTCGATTATGTCGGGCTCTGGGATCTGCGAGTGGCCGTGGCCGAGAGCTATGGGACCGGGCGCGTTTTCATCGCCGGGGACGCGGCGCATTCCCATCCGCCCTATGGGGGCTACGGCATCAATACAGGTTTCGAAGATGCCCGAAACCTGGGCTGGAAGCTTTCGGCGGCGCTGGAGGGCTGGGGCGGGCCCGATCTGCTGGGAAGCTACTCGGGTGAACGCCAGCCCGTTTTCGCGACGACGGCATCGGAGTTCATCGAACGCTTCATTGACGACGACCGGGCGTTTTTCGCAAAGCACTCCCCCGCGGATGACGACTTTGAAAAGGTTTGGACCGAACGCCACCGAGACGGTGCCGGGGTCTGGAACTTCGAGCCCAATTACGAAGGGTCGGCGATCATCGGCGGGCCCGGGACGCCAAGCGCCTTGGGGGACCATCAGGTCACGGCGCGCGCGGGCCATCATCTAAGCCCGGTGGTGGGGTTCGACTGGGGCGCGCTCAAGGATGGGTTTTCCCTTCTGACGGTTGGTGATGACGGCGGATTTGGGGAAGCCGCGCGCGGACTTGGGGTACCGTTGCGGGTTCTGCGGGTCGGGAGCGAAGCCGCCGCGGCCTGGGGCGCGGAACGAGTGCTTGTCAGGCCGGATGCGTTCGTTGCGTGGGCCGGAACGCGGTGTCGGGCGGAAGACGTTCTGTCCCGCGCGATCGGGAGAATATAATGCGTGTGCTTGTTACGGGTGTGGCAAACGGCATCGGGGCCGCGACCGCCGCCGCTTTGCGGGACGCGGGAGCCCAAATCATCGGTGTCGACGTGGTGGAAGGGGATTGTCGCAGGCTCGACCTAAGCGATATGTCCGCCATTGACGCGTTCCGGTTCGACGGCCGGTTCGACGCGCTGGTGAACGCCGCCGGCCTTCCGCCGCGCGAGGGCGATGAGGCCCGTGTCTTGACCGTGAATTACCACGGTTTGCGGCGTTTCACGGAGAGGGTGATCCCGACGATGTCAAATGGCGGGAGCATCGTTTCAATGGCGTCGAAAGCCGGATCGAAGTGGCGCGAAAATCTCGATCAAGTGCGGCGGTTTCAGGCGACGGGCCCTGGCGAGGTGGATACATTCGTTTCCGCGGAAAACATCGATGCGGTGCGCAGCTACGATCTGTCCAAGGAGGCGCTGATCGTCTGGACCAAGGTACAGACGCCGCGACTTGCCGCGCTCGGTCTGCGCGCGAATACCGTAAGCCCGGCCGCGGTTGAAACGCGGATCCTCGATGATTTCATGACAGCTTTCGGCGAACGCGCCGTCCGGGGCATGGCATTGGCCGGTCGTGCGGGGACCGCCGACGAAATCGCGGCGGTGGCGGCCTTTCTCGCAAAACCCGAGAGCGGGTGGATGAAAGGCGCGAACCTTGTCGTGGATGGCGGGCTTGACGCCCAACTTGAATGCATGCGGCTTGGAATTCCCGCCGCGGACTGAACGGCGCGTTTGCGGAGTCCGTAACGGAATGAACCGAAACGGCCTTTCGCCGGGCGTCATAGACCGAACCCCGCGCCCACGGTCTCGTCGTCGTTCCAGCGCATCGGCATGTCAGTGAGCAGGGCCATGGCGGTGCCGGCTTCGGCGCGCTCGATCTGACCTGCCCGCGCCTTGCGCCACAGCGCATTGGCGACCTCGGCAACCATCAGTCGCGGTGCGTGCAGCTCCTGTCCGCTGGCCGCCAGTTCCCGCGCGGCACCCGAGTCTGGCTCGTCGACCAGCAGCTTGACCGCCACGCTGGCATCGACCACGAAGCGCATCAGTAGTCGTCGCGATGGCCGCGGTCGCGGTCCTCGCGGACCAGCACCTCCGCCGGGGTCTGCCTGCGGCCCCTGGTCCTCTCCGTTTCGCTCCCTTCCCAGTCCCGCATCGCCTGGATGGCGGTGACGGCGCCGGACAGGAACCTCACGCCTTACCAGAGCTTCCGCGTGCCGGGGAGGGGCTGGTGCCTGGACGGGTGGAACCCGGGCGACGCTGAAGCCGTGATGGGTGCCGAGCGCCCGGAGCGCGCGGATGTCGTCCTACGTGACGTCCCATGTGGCCGGGTCGTCCGGCCTCTCTCGGGCCAGGTGCGCCAGGTCCCAGACCCGAAAGGCAGTGATGGCGTCGAAGGCGAGGCACTTCCCCAGGTCGTCGTCGTGGTCGAGGCGGCGGTCCTCGATCCGTCGGCGCAGCTCGTACCAGCGCAGCGCCTCGCGGGCGGTGTCGGGACCGGTCCCGCCGAAACTCCGGAACTCTGGGTAGCCCGTCCAGTCATCAGCCGTGCGCGCGTCGACCTGCAGGGTCATGCGTCCGCCCGGAACGACCGTCGGTCGGCGGGAAGCCATGTTTTGGGGGGAATTGGTGCCGAAGGTCGTCCTTGGCTTGCGCATTTCACGAACCCCGCATAGGCTCGGGTTCGAAGGGAATGAAGCCGCTTCAGCGCGGCATCCCGAGGCCGCAAGGGCTGGGCGTTCGCTTCGGGAGCGGAAACCGGAAAAGCGGATGGAAGTCGGCATGCAGCCGCAACTGCCCTATGCACCCGCATTGAAGGACATGGCCGAAGCGGCGCCGACCTTCCGGTCCGGCGAGGACGTCGGTCTTTCCGAGGAGGTCGCGCAGGCGCTTCTGGAAACCAAGCCCCTGAAACGGCTGGCGGGCATCGGATTCCTTGGTGCGATCGACTATGCGCTGAGACGGGGATCAGGCAGGGATCCCCACAGGAGGCGCCACAACCGTCGGGAGCATTCCATAGGTGTGGCCAGGCTGGCCGAGGTCTACGCCCTTCATGCCGGCATGGGTGGGAGGGAACGGAGAACGCTCGTCTGCGCGGCCCTGCTCCATGATGTCGGGCATGGCCCGCTGTCACACACGTTAGAACCCGTTTTCAAGGAACGGTTCGGCATGGACCATCATCGCATGACGCGCGCGGTCATCGAGGGGACGACCCGGTTCGGTCCGGAAATCCGGGATGTCTTGGAACGTTGCGGCGTCGGCTGCGAGGAGGTGCTTGCCTTGATCGACGGGGAGGACATCGGTGACCATTCATTCCTTTTCTCCGCGCCGATCAACATCGACACGCTGGAAGGCATTTCGCGGTGTCGGGCCTTCCTGGGGCTGGGGCGCGGGCCGGCGTTCGGCGCCGCCGTCAGGCGGTGGGCGACGTCCGGCCGCCCGCCGAGGAACGACTTCGACGACTTCTGGTTGCTGAAGGACAGCGTCTACGGTCTGGCGATCAATGCCCCGCTGGGGCGGCGGCTCGATGCCGTTGCCCAGTCCTACATGGCGACCTGCCCCGAACGGTTCGGACCGGACGACTTCCTGAAGACGGGGAGAGGTTTCAGGAAGGCCCATCCCGATCTCTTCAGGTATCTGGAAATCGTGCCTGTATGCGGGGACGACCTGCAGTCGCGGCTGCCAAGGTCTTGGTTGGACGTCGACGTGACGGTCAGTGACCGGAAGTTCTTCGTGGACGACAGGGTCGACCTAGTCGACAACGACGATATCTTCGCGCGCTACAGGCAGACCCGTGACTGCCGTTCCGTGAAGCTCGGGCAACTCGTCGAAGGACAGGGTTATGGACAGTGACGACCGGTCCCGGATCCTTTCCGGATGCGAAGCCGAATCCACGCGTCAGCTGAACCTGATGCGCGACATCGCGCAGGAGATGTTTGCCGGAGACAGGAACCATCTGATCGGCGTCAACGGCAGTGTCGCGCGGCGCGAATGCACCAGAGGCTCGGATGTCGATCTCTTCTTTCTGTTCGACGGCAAAGAAACAGACGATGAGACGCGGGAGGCTCAGCAAGCATACCGTCGGCGCCTGGAGGTCGGCGCCTGGAGAAGGACGGTCTATCAATGCCCGCCTCCGGAGGCGTGTTCGAGAAACCTCTGGGAGTCGACAGGCTTGTAGATACGATCGGCGGCGGCGATGACACGAACGAGTTCATCACCCGTCGCATGCTGTTCCTGCTTGAGGGGGAGTGGATCCATAACAGGACGATGTTCGAGCGTACGCGCGACCGGCTGATCGAGGGTTACGTCGCTGATGGTCTTGGTGACGGCAAGCTGTGCATGTTCCTTCTGAACGACATCATCCGCTACTGGCGGACGATTTGCGTGGATTTCGAGCACAAGACAGCGGATGCGGCCAAGCCCAGGGCGGTCAGGCTCATGAAACTCAGGTTCTCACGCATACTTCTCTATGTCGGCGGGGTTGCCGCGGTGAGCCAGACCAGGGATCTCGCGGTTGCCGAGAAACGCCGGAAGCTAGGGAATCTGTTAGCCATATGGCCGATCGCCCGGCTGCGGACGATATTCGGTGACGAGATGGATCTTCCGCTGTCACGCTATGCGGTGTTTCTGGATTGTCTGAACGACGGCGACAGGCGCGCCGCGCTTGAACTGCCCGGGGATGAGGGACTGAATACGCAGGTCTACCGGGATCTCGTCGAAGAGGCGCGCCAGTTCAAGGAAGACCTGTACGGCCTGCTGATGGATGAATTCGGACCTGAAGACGATATCTTCAAGGCAATTGTCCTCTAGTGTTGTGTTTGGGCCGGCTGGGAGGACGGGTCTCACAGCCGCCAACCCACGGCTCCGAAAAGCGGCTAGCGCATCGGGCCCGCTACCAGCACGTGTAACCACCGTCCGCGACCACAATCGAACCGGTCAGCAAACTCGAGGCGTCGCAGGCCAGAAACAGAACGACTGCGGCAACCTCCTCAGGCTCCCCGATCCTATGGGATGGCGTCATATCAAGCCAAACGTCCGTCATTTCGGGATCGCCAGCGAGAACCGCCTTTACCAATGGCGTATTGATGTATGTGGGCGCAACGGCATTGACCCGAACCCCCCTCGCCGCCCATTCCGCGGCAAGAGACTTCGTAAGCATGTGCACGCCGGCCTTCGACGCATTGTAGAACGATTGCGGCTGGGGTCGGTTTGCAATGATCCCCGACATCGACCCAATATTGACAATAGAGCCGCGACCCCTTGCCAGCATTCCCTTTCCAAAGGCGCGCGCGCACCAGAACACCGCATCCAGATTGATGTCAAAGTGGCGCCGCCAATGTCGGTCGCTGGTCTTTTCCGCCGGTACATTCGACTCGGCGATGCCAGCATTGTTGACCAGGACATCGACACCGCCCAAACGCTCGTTCAATTCGTCGGCGAGTGCGTTCACCGCACCGCTGTCGGTGACATCGAGATGGGCGGCCTCGGCGGTTAACCCGTCGGCCCGCAGCGCGGACACGGTCGCTTCCGCAGCCGCCGCATCGATGTCCGTGAGGACTACGTGGGCCCCGGCTTCGCCAAGTGCGCCGGCGGTTGCGGCACCGATCCCCCGGGCGCCGCCAGTAATCACCGCAGTCCGGTCCTCCATGGAAAACTTTTCCAAAATCATGAAGCTATCGCTTTTCCATTGCCTTCCTTCCTCAGCGCAACGTACGAACCGCCTTCGAATGCGCCAACCACCATACCGTCGGATTCCCTTGTGAAGAGACCGTTCTCGACTACACCGGGGATCATGTTGAGCGCCGCCTCGAGCCCTTCCGGATCGTCGATTTGGCCGCAGCCGCAATCCAGGATGAAATTGCCGCTGTCGGTGATGACAGGTCCGTCATCGCCCCGCAGGCTCACGACCGCGCCCGAAATACCGTACCTATGGAGCGCATCGCCAATTGACCGCCGTGTTTGACGCCAGCCGAACCGTACCACTTCCACGGGCAGCGGAAACCGGCCAAGCACGTCCACAATCTTGCTCTCATCGCAGATGGTAATCATCCTGCGCGAGGCGTGAGCGACGATTTTCTCCCAAAGCAAACAGGCGCCGCCACCCTTGATCATCCTGAACTCGCGATCGATTTCGTCGGGGCCGTCGACCGTCAGGTCGATTTCGCCAATGTCATTGATGTCGGTGATCTCTATGCCGACTTCGGCGGCGACATCGATCGTGCTACGAGACGTCGCGGTCGCCGTAACGGAAAGGCCGTCCGCGACGCGGCGGCCGAGCTCCCGGACAAAGAAATGCGAAGTCGTTCCGGATCCAAGTCCAAGTTTCATGCCGTCGCGAACAAATTCGTCGATCACCCGCTTACCCGCAAGTATTTTGGCTTCATCCTGTGACAGCATCATGTCCTCGAGAGGTTCGAATATTGGGCGGCAATGCGGTCGATCCACATGCTCAGATGGCGGAGCTTCGATCGCGAAGCCGGCGAAAGGCCGGCCTTAGCGCGATATACAGCTCTTGGTAGATAGACAGCATCTCCCTGTAGACCGCGGCGTTTCCGGCGTCCGGCTCCCATCGCCCTTCGATGGTGCAGAGCGCCGCCACGTCCTCAGGTGTATCCCAGACGCCGGTGCCTAGCCCGGCCACCAGCGCGGCGCCGTATGCCGCGCCTTCCGCCGCTCCGCGCGCGGTCGCGACTTTCGCACCGAACACATCGGCCTGAATCTGGTTCCAGAGCGAGGCGGAACTGCCCCCTCCGGAAGTGTGTATCCGAGCGACTTCACCGAGCCCCATTTCGGTCATCAGGGAGGCCATATCGGCCAGCGCGAACACGACACCCTCCAGGAGGGCACGGATGAGGTGACTGTCGCCATGTCCGGCCGTCAAACCGACGAAAGCCGCGCGCGCCGACGGATCCGGCCACGGACATCGCTCCCCCCAAAGGTAGGGAAGGAAGAGCAGGCCCTGGCTGCCGGGAGGGGCGGCCTCGGCCCGTTCCACCAACGCCCCGAAGTCGACGTTCCCGCCGTCGGGACCCCCCGTCCCCGCAAGCACCGATCGCAGCCAGGAAAACGCCCCGCCCGCATTCAGCGATACGCCCATGCAGTGCCAGAGGTCCTCCGCAACGTTGCAGAAGAGCTGCAGTCGCCCGTCCGGATTGGGAGGTGTGCCGTCGAGGGCGGTCGCGACAATGCCGGCGGTCCCGATCGTTGTTTGCAGCATATTGGCCGATACAATGCCCGAGCCGATCGTCTGGATCACCGCATCGCCACCGCCGCCGACGACCGGCGTTTCCGCGGCGACGCCGAACAATTCGGCGCCCAGTTTGCTGACCGTCCCCGAAATCTCCTGGGATTCAGTGCACCTCGGCAGCAGCGCGGCGTCGATCCCGGTTTTTTCCAGGAGTGGGCTGGACCAGCGGCGGTTCGCCACGTCGAACAGACCGGTTCCGGAGGCATCGGAAACTTCCGTCGCAATCTCGCCGGTCAGTTTCAGGCGCAGATAGTCCTTGGGATTGAGGGCGTGGGCCATTCGCTCAAAGTTCCGCGGTTCATGATTGCGCATCCAGACGATCTTGCCACCGGTATATCCCGGCAACATTGGGTTACCCGTCATCCCCAGCAGCCCTTCCAGGCCGCCCGCCGCCTCGGTGATCTGCTGGCACTCGGCTTCCGTACGTTGATCGTTCCAGAGAATTGCCGGGCGGATAACGCCTAGATCCCTGTCCAGGGGCGTCAGGCCGTGCATCTGTCCGGTCAGGCCAATGGCGGTGACGTCCGTCGAGCCGATTGCGCCCGTAACCTCGGCGATGGCCATCCCGGCGCCCTTGATCCAATCGTCCGGATTCTGTTCACTCCAACCCTCGCGCGGTATGGAAAGCGGATAGCCGACGGTTGCGCTAGCGAGTAACGCGCCGTCCCGGCCCACCGCTATGGCCTTGCAGCTCGACGTCCCGATATCGATCCCGAGTATCGCGGTGTCCTTCATGTTACGCGCCCTGAACCTCCTCGAAACGAAGTCGAATGTGCTTGAGATTGAGGTATTCCAACAAGCCCTCCCGACCGTGTTCGTATCCGACGCCGCTCTGCTTGCGCCCACCGTATGGCGCGTTGATTATCCCGGCATCGACGTTATTGACCGCGACGTTTCCATAATCCAGGCGCTTTGTCAGGTACCTCATCTCGTCCATGTGCTTGGTGAAAACGTAGGCGGCGAGCCCAAAAGGCGTGTCGTTCGCCAGATCAGCCGCATGGGCGAGTGACCGGAAAGGCGCCACGCCCACGAGCGGTCCAAAGGTTTCCTCGGTCATCACCTTCATCTCGTGGGTGCAGTCAGCCAATACGGTCGGCCGAAAAAAGTAACCTTTCCGGAACCGGTCTCCCTCCGGCGGGCTTCCGCCGGCGACAAGCCGCGCGCCTCGGCTGAGGGCGTCGGCAAGATGGTCCTTGGTTTTCTCCAGAGGTTCCGCGGATGCCATCGCTCCGAGATCCGCGGCCGGATTGTCAAGGCCATTGTCGATGACCAGAGCGTCGGCCGCGGCGGCGAGTTTCCCGACGAAGCGCTCATACACCGGTTCGGCGACATAGATACGGTTGATCGCGATGCAGATCTGGCCCATATTCCGGAATGACCTACGGGCGGCACCGATGACGGCGCTCTCCAGGTCCGAGGTTTCCGTGACGATCATCGGGCAGTTGCCGCCAAGCTCCAGCGACAGCATTTTAATGTCATTGCAGGATTTCTGAATCCTCAAGCCAACCTCGGCCGAACCCGTGAAGGCGATTTTGTCAACCAACGGACTTTCGACGAGGGCCTGACCCACCGAAGAACCTTCACCGGTAACCATGTTGAGCACCCCGGCCGGCACGCCGGCATCGTGCACGCAGCGGGCGATCTCGAGCGGGCTAAGCGGCGTCAGTTCCGGCGGCTTGACCACCATGGTGCAGCCGGCGGCCAGCCCGGCCGCGACCTTCCAGCCGATCAGTTCGGCCGGGTAATTCCACGGTGAAATCGCCGCAACCACGCCGACCGGCTCTCGGACGACCAGGCTCTGGTAGTCCATACCGTCGTTTGGAATGATCTCTCCATGCACCCTGGTCGCTTCTTCGCCATAAAACTCAAACGTCTTCGCGAGTTTCTGGATTTCCCCGAGAGCCTCGTTCAGCGGCTTACCCTGTTCGGCCGTCAATAGGCGCGCAATCCCGTCCGCCCGTTCACGGAACAGCCGGCCGGCTTTTTTCAGGAGACATGCCCGTTTGACCGGCGGTTCCGCGGACCAGGCCGGAAACGCCTTTCTGGCCGCCTTTAGGGCCAGCTCGATCTCGTCAAGGGTCGCGTTGGTAATGGCCCCCACGACGTCAAGGGAGGCCGGGTTGACCACATCGATCACTGATCCACGACCCGGGACCCAACTACCGCCGATATACTGCCTGGATACCGTCATGCTCGGCCTTTCGGTGCGGTGGACGCCTCCCGTTCGTGAAACCTAGCGCCGGATGCGAGCGTATCCTGATATCCCGCGGAACCGAGGGATATCAAGACCTTTGTAACCAGTGTCCGCCAGAATCCCATCAAGTCATTGGCACCATCAGAAATTCCCGGGCGTGACTTTGTGAGTTCCGATGCCCGGTCCCAGGCGGGCGCGCTGGGTCTCAACAATGTGAATTCGTTCCAAAACAATTCGAGTGGGAATCCGCGATGATCCCGGGCACGGATGGTCTCAGGCAGCTGCACCCAGATACTGTAGCGCCACGTTGGCGAAACTGGCACGCGCTCCGGTTTGGGATACATTTTCAAAAGCCTTGATCAGTTCGTGTGGGGACACGCCGTCCTTAAGTTCGCCATCCAAATCTTCGATCAGCGCCGATCGATCGGTAACGAGTTCTTTATGGTTGAGGTTGAGAGCCTCGATCATTCGGTCCGCTTCCGGCGAGCCGTCCCCCTTGATCCGTCCACTGGACGCAAACGCGAATCGGCGCTGGCAGTCTTTCTCCGGCGCCGGTTCGACATGGCACGCCTCGTCAAGCCAGTTTCCCTTTTTGTTTCCGCATGTCGGTTGCGCACCACGCGACAGGCCTTCAGGGCCACAGCTTAGAAATAAATTGCCATAGGCCAGCTCAAGATCCGGATACGACGCGCGGGGGCGGAAATGCTCGATGTGATGCCGGCCACGCTTTTCAGGCCCCCGTTCCACAGTGAGGCGCAACACCCGATGTGGGTGAGGTCTGGTCGAAGCCGCACATGACGTTGCGAATCGGATTTCTGGCTGTCCCGGTGCGCCCGTGTCGCATCCATTCCCGTCGCCTGTCAGGCGGCAAATGGGGCGGGTCCGTGCGTGCGCGACGGCCGCGGGAGCCAATTCCGCCGGATTCCCGGGAACCGGCAACATGCGGGCGCCGTCTTGCCAGTACGCGAATCGCGCCTTATACGCACGCCTCAGTTGGCGTAGCCGGCCAAAGAGGCATGCCGAGTTCCGCCCGAACCACCCTTGATGGAGATGGAAATGCCCAAGATGAAGACCAAGTCGAGCGCCAAGAAGCGCTTCAGGACGACCGCTTCGGGTCGTGTGAAGGTTGCCCAGGCCGGCAAGCGCCACGGGATGATCAAGCGAACGAGGAAGTTCATCCGTAACGCACGCGGAACAACCACGTTAAGCGCCCCTGACGAGAAAATCGTCAAGGGTTTCATGCCTTATTCGCGCTGAGGAGCCGGAGACATGCCACGCACGACAGGGGGAACCGTAGCCCACGCCCGCCACAGGAAAACCATCAAGGCCGCGAAGGGCTACTACGGACGTAGGTCAAAGAACTTCAAGACCGCCAGGCAGGCGGTCGACAGGGCCAATCAGTACGCGACCCGTGACCGCAGGATGCGCAAGCGAAATTTCAGGGCGCTTTGGATCCAGAGGATCAACGCCGCGGTTCGCGCCCATGACAGTGAGTTGACCTATTCGCGGTTCATTAACGGCTTGTCCAGGGCCGGTATAGAGGTTGACCGTAAGGTACTGGCCGATCTGGCGGTCAACGAACCCGGGGCATTCGGGGCCATAGTCGAGAGGGCCAAGCTGGCATTGGCATGACCTTCGGTCATCCCCACGGGCCGCGCCACCCCTTTCCGTCGGACCGTTTCCGGAGCGTTCGGCGCACCGCCCGCCTGTGGAACTGGCCGCAAGGCCGCGCCGGCATTGCCGCCCGGAATACCGGCGCCTTTCCGATTTACGACGATGGAAGGCCTGACACGCAAATCCGTGGAAGCCCCGCGAACGTCCGCTCCACCCGGCCGCGGCATGGGAAGGCGAAGCTCCTGTATCCCCGGGTTTCCGGACGGTCCCGGAGACTGATCCCGGAGCCGTCTATCCGGCGCGTCCCCCGGTTTCGGTTCGGGTGGCCGCCGTCCGCCCGCGGTTCCGACACCTCCCGGCACCCCGCCCATGACATATGAATCCCGTCCATTGATCCCGGTGGCAAATGCCCGCCCGCACGGACACACCGCGACCGGTACCGGCCACGCCCGAGCGAACCGGCGACGTCGGGTGCCCCGTACGGATCCCGATGCGGAAATTCCGCGGGCAGGCGGCGTTGGTCCGCCGGGAATTCGGGTTCACCGATGCCTTCGGGCGGTTCCGGGGGCCGGGACCGTTTCCCGGGCGGGCGTGTCCGGGTGACGGGTTCGGGTTGCAAACACAATAGGCGCTCGATAGCAAACCTGTTCTGATTTTGGAGGAACCTTCATGGATGGCCTGAGGGAGCGTTACCTGTCCGAGATAGCCGCGGCGACGGATGAGGAGTCGCTGGAGGAACTGAGGGTTCGGGCGGTTGGAAGGAAAGGCGAGATCAGTCTCAGAATGCGCGAACTCGGGAAGATGGCGCCGGAGGAGAGGAAGGTAGCCGGCCCGGAACTCAACGCGCTCAAGCAAGAGATCACGTCCGCCCTCATGGCCCGGAAATCCGAAATCGCGGACGCGGCGTTGGATGAAAGGCTCAGAACGGAGTGGCTCGACGTGACATTGCCCGCGCGCTCCCGTCCGTCCGGAACCGTGCATCCCGTCTCACAGGTTACCGAAGAGGTCACGGCCATATTCGCGGACATGGGTTTCATGGTGGCCGAAGGACCGCAGGTCGAAAGTGACTGGCATAACTTCGACGCCCTGAACATCCCGGCCGAGCATCCCACACGAACGGAGATGGACACGTTCTACATGTCGCATGCGGTGGATCAAGCCCACCCGCCCCACGTGCTGCGCACACACACCTCGCCGGTCCAGATCCGTGCGATGAAACGCCTGGGCGCACCGCTCAGGGTCATCTGTCCGGGACGGGTATATCGGGCGGACTACGACCAGACCCATACGCCGATGTTCCACCAGATAGAGGGGCTGGCCGTCGATAGGGATATTTCCATGGCCAATCTAAAGTGGTGCCTGGAAGAGTTCTGCAGGGCGTTTTTTGAGGTCAAGGAGGTTCAATTGCGTTTCCGGGCGTCGCATTTCCCCTTTACCGAACCCTCCGCGGAGGTTGATCTTCGCTGCTCCTGGGAAGGCGGGAGGCTCAAGGTGAGCGAAGGTGATAGCTGGATGGAGATTTTAGGTTCCGGGATGGTGCATCCGAAGGTACTGAGGGCGGGCGGAATCGATCCGGAAAGATGGCAGGGGTTCGCTTTCGGTATCGGGATCGACCGGCTGGCAATGCTGAAGTACGGGATGCCGGACCTCAGGGCATTCTTTGAAAGCGATCTGAGGTGGCTTAAGCACTACGGCTTTGCCGCGCTGGATGTTCCGGGCCTGCACCGAGGGCTGTCCGGAGCGGCGTGAATGTCCATGCCGCAGGCTTGCGCGGGAATAAACCAGAACACCCACGGAGAACGGAATGACATCAAGGGCATCGTCCGATCCTGGCGCCTATGTCGCGCAACGTCAGTGGCCTGGCGCGATCAGCGCGACTGAACCTCACGGGCAACGGTCGATCACGACGGAGACGAGGACAGTGGTGGGGCTTGATTGATGAGGTTCACGCTTTCCTGGTTGCGCGATCACCTTGAGACCGATGCGGATGTAGGGCGGATCGCGGAAGCGCTTACCGATCTTGGGCTGGAAGTCGAGCGTGTCGTCAATCCGCTTGAGCGACTGGCAGGCTTCACCGTGGGGCGTGTCAGGAAGATCATCCAGCATCCTGACGCGGACCGGCTTCGGGTCTGTACGGTGGAAACCGACGAGGGTGATCGTGAGATCGTCTGCGGCGCCCCGAACGCGCGTGAGGGCATCCGGGTCGTCATCGCGAAGCCGGGAACGTTCATTCCGGGAATCGATACCACCATCAACGTGGGGAAGATCCGCGGTGTGGAGAGCCACGGCATGATGTGTTCCGAGCGCGAGCTGGAGCTTTCCGACGAGCATGACGGGATTATCGAACTCCCGGGCGAACCATCCGTCGGGACCGAATTCGTTGACTGGCTCGCACGGACCGATCCGGACCGGGTCGATCCATTGATCGAAATCGCCATTACGCCGAACCGCCCGGATGCCCTCGGGGTGCGAGGCATCGCGCGCGATCTCGCGGCGCGGGGTCTGGGAACGCTCAAGCCATACGAAGTACCCGTAATTGACGGTGGATTCGAGAGTTGGATCGGCGTCTCCATAGATGGAGACGTCAAACCGGGGGGCTGCCCCCTGTTCGCCGGCCGACTGATACGGGGGGTGGTGAACGGACCGAGCCCTGAGTGGCTGCAGGCGCGGATCAGATCGATTGGACTGCGCCCGATTTCGGCGCTGGTGGACGTAACCAACTACCTTACGTACGACATGAACCGTCCGCTTCATGTATTCGACGCGGATCTGGTGGAGGGGGATTTGCGTATCCACCGTATGGCGGAACCCGCCTCGATACTGGCGCTGGACGATAGGGAATACGGACTGCGGCCGGGGATGATGGCTATATCCGACCGGGGGGGACCGGCATCAATCGCGGGCATCATGGGTGGTGCCGGAACATGCTGCACGGGGGGCACCGTGAACGTGTTTCTCGAAAGCGCGCTCTGGGATCCGGTCATGATCGCCGCCACCGGCCGGAAGCTGAAGATTTCCTCGGATGCCCGGTATCGCTTCGAGCGGGGAGTCGATCCCGAATTCGCGCTTCCGGGGCTGGATGTCGGCACTAGAATGATCCTCGACATCTGCGGTGGCGAACCGTCGAACGTGGTGATGGACGGTGCGGTACCCGATACGAACCGAGCCTACCGGCTTAAAGCCGATCGGGTGAAGTCACTCGTCGGTATGGATATCCCGGAAAGCGTTCAGCGCGCCACCTTGGAGGCTCTGGGTTTCCGTTTGGATCGGGATCTTGCCTATCCTCCGTCCTGGCGCCCGGACGTGTGCGGTGACGCGGATCTGGTTGAGGAAGTCGCCCGAATCGCCTCGCTCGCCGAACTCAAGGGCACGCCGATGCCACGGCCCCGGGCCGGTGTTCCGGATCCGGTACTGACCCGCGGGCAGAGACGGGAGGTCGCCGCGCGGCGCGTCTGCGCGGCGCTCGGTTACCACGAGTGCGTGACCTACTCATTCATCGAGGAGGCCGCGTCAAGGATGTTCGGTGGCGGCGATGACGCGACAAAGCTGGAGAATCCCATTTCCAGCGAAATGAGCCATCTGCGGCCCGACCTACTTCCGGGGCTTCTGCAGGCGGCGGCGCGCAACCAGGCGCGGGGTTTCGCGGATTTCGGATTCTTTGAGGTGGGCCCGGTGTTCAACGGGGGCGAGCCCGGCGACGAGTTCATGCAGGTCGGGGGTATCCTTGTGGGCCATTCCGGGCCGAAGGACGTGCACGCATCGCGCCGCGCCGTGGACGTGTTTGACGCGAAAGCGGACGCCACGGCCGTTCTGGGCGCGGTCGGCGCGCCCGAAAGGGCGCAGATACTTCGCGGCGGGGACAGGTGGTGGCATCCGGGGCGCCACGGCACGATCTGCCTTGGCGCAAAGAAAGTACTGGCGGTGTTCGGGGAAGTTCATCCCGCGGTTCTTCGCGCCTTGGGCGTGAACGGTCCGGTTGTCGGCTTTTCGATCTGGCTTGACCGCATTCCCGAACGTCGCGGTGGCGTTTCGACCCGGGCGGCGCTGACGAGCCGTGATCTTCAGGCGGTCGAGCGGGATTTCGCGTTTATCGTGGATATCGGCGTCGAGGCGCAGACCGTGGTGAACGCGGCCAGAAGCGTCGACAGGGAACTGATCGACGAGGTCAGGGTTTTCGATGAATTCCTTGGGCCTGATCTAGGGGCGGGGAAAAAGTCCCTTGCGGTCTCGGTCCGCCTGCAGCCTGTCCGAAGGACGCTCACTGACCGGGAGATAGAGGCTGTCGGCGCAAATATCGCTGAAAAGGTCCGCAAGGCCACGGGCGGGGTTCTTCGCGGTTAGTTTGCGACGGGTTTGGGGGCTTGGCCGATCGGTATGTGGGTCTTCGGTCGCTCGTGGCGCCAGCCGCCGTCGGATGGGGTTCCCTGATTTCGATCAACCGCGCGGTGATAGGGTGATCGCCTGTCCGCATGAGGCGGTCGGGCGGATATAAGGGGAGGTGTTGTATGACACCGTGCATAGATCAGTAAGCCCAAACGTCTGAAGAGGTCCATTGATTGACCGAACCTTTTTTCAATTCCGCCTCGAGCAAAGCGCGCGTCTCGGCGTTTTGGCTTTTCATGCAGCTCATGGCTCCCGAGATGGTTTGGGCGCGGTAGACCTACGGTGTCGGATCACGCTTGGGAAGGGCCATTGGCATTTCATTGACCCGATCAGTCTCGGCCCGTGTCATTGATTTGAGCTTTTCCACCGGAGACATGGGTGGATGTCCTTTCAGGTTTGGGGCTTGGTCTGCACACGGATAGAGGGGGATCCAATAGCGGCTTTTTTCGGGAATGGCTTATACCCACCCATCCACTTCCAACGTGGACGGCGGTGGCGGGACGCATTCATGATCGCCCCGGCCCGTCGCATCGCATGCGATGACCGACGGGAGTCTCGAACGACCTCTCGTTGGCGCGGCGGATATGAATTATGGATCGCGCCAACCTTCCCCCGTAACCGACGTTCTGGCATAACTTCGGGCGAATCGCTTCGTTCAAGCCAAAGGGGAGGAGTTCACCATGATAATGACAAAACGACTGAGTGGGATGGCGGCCATTCTTTCCGTCGCCCTAGCGCCGGCGCTCTCCCCGGACGGGGCGTGGGCCGCCGACGACTTCTTCGGCGGGCTGGTCGGCGGAATCATCGGTGGCGCCATAGGAAGCAGCGTTGGACAACAACAGGGAAGCGGCGTCAGGCAGCAGCCCCAGAACACGACCACGCGGGTGGTGCGCCAGAGCCCCGCGCGACCCAACCCGCAGCGGGAGGCCAACCGCCATATGCAGACGGCCCTCAACTACTTCGGATTTCCCGCCGGGACGCCGGACGGAGCCGTCGGGCCGCGCACCCGCTCGGCGGTGGCCGCTTACCAGACGTATATGGGCTTTCCGGCCACGGGGCAGATCACGCAGTTCGAGCGCGACATACTGACCGGCGCCATGACGGCGGGCCAGGCGGGCATCCCCGACGCGATGCAGCTCGTGGCGACCTCCCCGGACGGCGCTCGCGCCCTTCTCGTGCGCCAGCGCGACCTGATGACGGGTACCGTCACGGCCTCCACCCCCGCGGCGCCGCGCGGCTATCCCGGCATTCCCGTCGAGGTGTCCGAGGCCGTGGACGAGATCGCAAACTCATCCGATCCGACGGCGGAGCAGCTCTTGGAGCGCTCAGGGTTCATCCAGCTCGCCGACCTCAACGGTGACGGCAACAACGACTATATCCTCGACACGTCCTTCGCCGGATCGTCCTTTTGGTGCTCGGCGGCCCAGTGCAAGTCGCTGGTGTTCGTGTCGACGCCCAACGGCTTCGCCCGCAACGACCTTCTCGCCTTCAGCCCCACGCCCGCGAGCTTCCGGTGCTTCGGGGCCACCTGCCAGGCGGTCTCGGACCCGACTGCGACGCTCGCCGTGCAGCCGACAGTGCCGCAGCCCGAGCCGCTGGGCGGTCAAGGCGACCGGGGCGGTACGGTGATGGCGTCGGCGACGGCGGAACCGACCCTGCCGTCCTTCGGCTCGGCCTCGGAGATCGCGGCGGATCCGAGCCTTTCCAGCCACTGCTCGAAGGTTGGCCTGCTCACGTCCGAGCGCGGCGGCTTCGTCGAGGTCGGTGCCGGACCCGCCGGTCTCGCACTCGCCGAGCAGTTCTGCCTCGCGCGGAGCTTCGCCATCGATCTCGGCGAGAGGCGGGTGGCTGGCCTCGCGGGCGTCACGCCGGACCAGGTCGAGGCGCAGTGCAAGGCGTTCGAGCCGCTGCTCTCCCCGATGGTCCGCAGGCTCGGCCAGGCCGGGCACTTGGCGGTCCTGGATGACGTGTCCTCCTTCGTGGTCGGCTCGGGCATGCCGCCCGAGCAGCTCAGGGTCACGGCGGAGGCTTGCCTCGGCGTGGGCTACCGCCGCGACACCATGGACCTCGCCATCGGCTCCGCCCTGCTGATGGTGGCGCTGGGCGAGACGCCCTACGCGGAGCTTCTGGGCCATCACCTGTCGGAGGGGTTCGGCGTGGAGAGCGACTCGGACCTCGCCGCCGACTGGTACCGGAACGCCGTCAGTGCGCTAAACGGGGGGGCCACCCCGGTCTTCGCGGCGGAACTTGACGGTCGCGTGGAGCTCCTTCACTGGGCCGCCTTCGACGGCACCGAGCGGGCCGCGGTGATCCCGACCTTCGGCTCCGCCAACTGAGGCGGCGCGACCCTGGCGGCCCGCGATAATGGTTGCGGGCCGCGACGGTTGCTGAAACGCGCCCCGGCGATGGCGTCATCCGCACTCAGTCCTCCGTATCGGGCGCGGGCGCTCCGCTCCTTCGCAGGATGGCCGCCAGTTTCCCTAACAAATCCGGCTGCTTTCGGCCCACCGTCATGACCAACCAGGCGCTCCCCTCCGACACAGCGCGCGGTTCGATACTGTCGCCTTTGGGGCTGAGCCGGAAGTCGACCTCCATGGATGCGACGTTATCCGCTCCCGCTTTGGTGTCCCCGCGCCCTGGTCCGCCCCGCGCCAACAGCCCCTCCGCCGCGAGCCGCCGTATCACCCGCTCTCGGGTGAGTCCGCCGGTTCCGGCGATAGCGTAATACCGCTCCGTTCCCGGAGGCGAACCCGACGCGTGAGGCCGCTGCCTGGCGATCAACCCCTCGGCGGCGAGCTGTCGGATCACTTGGGCTCGTGTGAGGCTGTTGGTCTCCGCTATGTGCGGACACGCCGAGGGCATTCATCCGTAGCCGAATCCCGTGGGACTTTCGGGACCTTTGTCGGGGTGGACCCTATCCGTGAAGCCGCGCCCGGACGGCCCGTCTTGACCGGCGCGGACTCCGTCCCTATCCTTGGGGTATGGGCGACGCGCCGGACAATCACGAACTCGACCGGCGGATCGCCGTCCTGTAGGAACGCATGAAGACGATGAACGCCAAATACGAAAGCGCGCTGGACCGCAACAATGCGGCCTACGAGAGGCTGCGTGTGGACATGGCGAACCAGAAAGTATGGCTCTTCGCGCTGGTTTTCGGCGCGGTGGTGACGGGCATCACGCTCGGCCTCGCGTTCTCCGGCTGATTGGCCGGGGAGCGCATGAGCACGATGCACGCCGAATACGAAAGCGCGCTGGACCGGCTGCGGGCCGACATGGCCGCGCACCGTGAGGACGCGGCGAAGCGGGACAGGGACAACCTGCGCTGGCTGATCGGCCTCTGGATCGCGGCCGTCGTCATCCTGGGGGTCCTGATCCGGCTGTAAGTTCGGCAAGGGTCTGCGCTGTCGCGAGCCTATCGCCGACAGCGGGTTGCCGTCGGGGGCGCAAAGCGCATGACACGCGCGGCGGATTCTTTGCTGGCACGCGCGCGGACACTTTCTTTGCCGAGTTGCGTTCCATGTCGTGGCCTCATGGTCGGTCTGATTTCTCCGCGGGAAGACTGCTGAACAGGGTGTTGCTGCGCCCGATCATCTGGCTGCGCAAGGATCTCCCCGACTGGGATCCCGGGACGATCAATCCGGAGTTTTCGCCGCCCGTGACGCTGGATCGGGGCGACATCATTGCGGTGGGTGTGGAACACATAATTTCGAGGATTACTAAGATAACTTGACCGCATACAATATGATGATTTTATATTGCGATCTAAACACAACATAATGCGTCATGTCAAATTATCTTAGTAATCCCCATAATTTCCGTGGGACAGGCGAAGCTCAAGCCGATCGAGAGCATCTTTGAACTCGACCGATCCCCGGACGTCCCCGAGGGCACGCTGCAGGTCGATCCCGAACGCGACCGGATCACGATACTCGCCGACCCCAAGACATACGAAACGATCCGCGTCTTGCGGGATCAGACAGGTGGGCGTCCGGTGGTGATGAATGCAGTTTACCTTCCTGCGGTGATGGAGGTGCTGGATGCGCTTAAAGCTTCGGAGGACGGGTATCAGGGGCGGCGCTGGCATCAGACTTTCCTCGCGAAGTGCGACGCAATGGGCATCAACCCTTCGGCAGATTCATCGATTCTTGAAAGTGCCCAGAAACTGCTTGGCCGTCCCGCGGGCTCGCTGGCGTCGCTAGTGGCGGAGGCGGAATGATACAACATGACCATCTGCGCTATCTGTCCGAGGAAAAGCTCGAGGAACTGCGCCGGAAAGTGGGCCTGCATCGCGAGCGATACGCGAATGGTGACTTCAGGGACCTCGAACCGGACAATGGATGGGCGATCGAGACCGGCGGAGTGACGGTCGACCGGGATCTCTTGGCGGGTCTCGATGGGATAGCCAGAACGGCAGCGGGTGACAGGACGGCGTCGGCAGTTCTGTATAGGGCCCTGTCCGGCATGACGCCCGCTCTGGCGCGTGAGGAGCGCGTTTGGGTCCGCCTGTCCCACGTCGAGTGTCTCGGCTACGCTCGTTCCCGATGGCTTTCGGGGCTCGATGGCGAGCGACTGGTTCCCCAAGTTCGCCGCCACCTGTTCGGAAGCGGCCTTACTGGGATCCGTGACGACAACGCGCTGTCCCGGCTGTGGTGGAACATACACATCGCCGCGACCGCTGATCCGGACGATCCGGAAGGTGCGCTGGATCTGATCCTAAAGACGGCGGACATCCGGAGCAACTTCGTCGAACGCACGAACACGGCGGCGCGACCACCCCTAGCGAGAGCCGTCATCCGGGCCATGCGGCGGAATTCGTGGATCACGTCGACTGAGCGTGCCTTCCGGGAGTTCATGATCGTGCTCAACCGGGACGGTGGCGGGATCCTGTTCGAGACGATGTCCGACGCGGAAGTGGACGGGATCATGAATGCCTGTGCGGAAAGGGCGCGGGCCCGCTCCGAGCAAAGGGCCATACAGGAGCGGGCATCGGAAGGGCCAGGGTCCCGGGGCCTCGGGTGGGTACGTGGCATTTTCGGCGGGCACCGACCCCAGCCGACCTCTGAAGAGAAAAGATAATTCGCCTGCCTAGGTGGTTGGTATTCGGCACGCCGCTTGCGGAAATGCAGTGCATTTCTCCTGCAAGTGGCTCTTGTTCTCTGTGTCTATGTGTGACATTCTGTCAGAAATTGACACGGAGAGCGTGGCGTGAACTCGGGCACCAACACTGAATTCTACGGGCTCTTATCTCGTGCGGGGCTGGGTATCGATGAGGCATCCCGATTGCTGGGTGTCAGTTCCAGGACTGTGCGGCGATATATCAAGGGCGAGACAGGGCGAATCGATGCGCTGAAACTGGATAGGCTCCGGGAGGTCGCCAACGCCCGATGCCGGGAGGAAAAGCCGGGAGGATTCCGCTTTATCGACCTGTTCGCCGGCATAGGTGGCCTGCGCCTGCCATTCGAGGAGATCGGCGGGCGGTGCGTGTTCAGTTCGGAGTGGGATCGATTCTGCAGGGTGACCTATTCCGCCAACTTCCCGGAAGCGGCCGACAGCAACCATGAATTTGTGGGCGACATTCGGCCCTGGGCGGCGGAACCGGAGACCATACCCGAACACGATGTCCTGCTCGCCGGATTCCCGTGCCAGCCGTTCTCGATCGCGGGAGTGTCAAAAAAGAACGCGCTCGGACGGCCGCATGGCTTTCTTTGCGATACCCAGGGGACCCTTTTCTACGATCTGGCGAGGATCCTCGATCACCGCCGTCCTCGAGCCTTTCTGCTCGAGAATGTCAGGAACCTTCAAAGGCATGACGGGGGCAGGACATTTGCAACAATCATGCATATCCTGGAGCGCGATCTTGGCTACAGCGTCAGTACGCGTGTGATCGATTCCTCTCCCTGGGTTCCTCAGAAACGAGAGAGGATCTTCATCGCGGGGTTCAGGGAGAGGACCGCCTTCGACTTTGATGGCCTTGCGATCCCGACAGGGCCGGGACCCGTTCTGGGAAGCATCCTTGATGCAGCCGTTGATCCGAAATACACGCTGACCGCGCATCTTTGGAGATACCTTCGGGACTACAAGGAAAGACACAGGCGTGCGGGTAACGGTTTTGGCTATTCCCTCTTCGGCCCGGAAGACGTCTCCCGCACCCTTTCGGCGCGCTACCATAAGGACGGCTCGGAAATTCTAATCAGGCAGCAGGGCGGGCGCCCGAGGCGCCTGACGCCGCGCGAATGCGCGCGCCTGATGGGCTTCGAGAGACCGGCCGAATCGAAGTTCCGCATACCGGTGTCCGACACCCAAGCGTACCGCCAGTTCGGAAATGCCGTGGTGGTCCCCGTCGTGCGCGCCGTGGCACAGCTCATGAAGCCTCACATTGCGGACTTGCTTGCAAAGGAAGGGCGGGAGTTTCCTTCGGCAAGGCAGGCTGAATTCCTTTTTCCAGAGCCGATTCTGGCCGGCTGATCCGTGTCCGCCGACATGGTCACGTCCGGAGTTCGGAATCGCATGGCGGCCAGCATCCGCGGCAGTTGTGCGAAGCCGAAACTCGCGGATCGGCCTGCGCCGCACCGCCGCAGCCTTCACCTTATCTGGTGTCGGGGACCTATGAAGAGTTCTGGAGAAGCGAGATTACCTTGAGCGCTGGGCGCAATCTCAGGCAGCGTTTCGGCCCCCTCAGGGAGGCGGAGTTGACTGTCGGACGAGGCCATAGTGTAGCTTTGCGCGCTATGGTCGGAATGCTACGGAACGATGCCGGAGGTCAGGTGCAATGAAGCGCGGACGCCTGCGTGATTGTTTTGTCGGGGTGGGCGCGAAGCGCCTGTCAGCAGTTGACGCCAACCGCGCGAGATCCAATCAACACGAGGTGGGCACGACCAGAGAGATGGTGACCCAATTTCTGGGCGAGTCCAGACGTCAGGACAATCCCACGGTCTACATCTGGCTAGGCGGGGACCAAGCCAGCCTGTCGGTCGACGGAACCGCCACCCACTACGACACTCGCGCGCGGCAGCCACACAGGAATCCGGAGTGGAGACTGTACTATCAGTCCAATCCAGTCACGGAGACCATGCGGGAAGGGGACACCCTGTTCCTCGCGATGAACGATGCCGGGCTCCTCTATTTCATCGTCGCGCCAGACGGCTCCACCAGCGAACGGCAACTGTCTTGGCTGTTCGACGTGCGCCCCGGAGCCGGAGACTTTGTGTCAAGGGGATTTGCGGACGACGGGCCGGAGTTGGACTTCCCGGCACGCTACATTCTGGGCGAGCTCGGCATTGAAACCAAGGAACCGGACGCCGCCTGGTTGGACGGTATCATCGAGAAATTCGAGACCGCATTCCCCTCCACGGCCGTTTTCTCGGAAACCGCCCGCTCGACCCTGACGGACGTGCGCGCCGAAGACGATCCGGATGCGGCCCTCGTCGCTTGGCTGACACATGAGGAAGCGCTGTTCCGTCGGCTCGAGAGAAGGATCGTGTCGGTCCGGCTGGAAAAGGGTTTCGCCGATGGATACGGAACGGACGTGGATGGTTTCATACGGTTTTCGCTCAGCGTGCAGAACAGGCGAAAGGCCAGAATGGGATATTCGCTTGAACATCACCTAGAGGCAGTTTTCCAAGCGTACGGTCTAGAGTACGCTCGGAGAGCGGTAACGGAAAACAACCACAGGCCGGACTTTCTGTTTCCAAGCATCGCGGCCTACCGCGCAGCGCCCGCGGAAGGTTCGTCCCACCTTACGGTACTGGGCGCAAAGTCATCCTGCAAGGATCGCTGGCGGCAAGTCCTTGCGGAGGCGGCGAAGGTCCCGAGGAAACACCTTCTGACGCTCGAGCCCGGAATTTCAGAACCGCAAACGAAACAGATGGAAAATTCGGACCTGCAGCTCGTGGTCCCACAATCCGTTCAGGCGACCTATACCGACGGACAGCGACGCTGGCTCTGGAGTCTGGAGGAATTCATTCGGGATGTGAAGCTTCGTTCACGGATTGAGACTGTCCGCAACGCACCGTTGCTGCGGCCATCCTGATCCCCAAGAGACTTGTGTCTTCGCCGAAGAGGCAGTTTTCCGGTCGATGGTTCAGGTCGTAAATGCGTCGCTGTCTCGCATCAACGCGTTATTCGCATGTAGGTTCGAATCCACGGCTTTTAGCCATGAGAGGAGCAGGTTGGGGGATGCTTGAAATGGCTTCAAGCTTGTAAGGCCGCCAGTTGCCGCGCGGACGGGTTAGCGGGAATTGCGGATTCGGCATTCGGCATAATCCATGTTGCGGTAAAGTAGCGCCCGTCTTATTCTGGAGTCGACGAAGCCCCGTGCGGGGCCGGAACGGAGAGCGACCGGACGCCGACCCACCCAGGGGGCGGATGGACGCGTCGTCCAGACCGTCGCTACATTCGGCGCCGCTCCCCTTTCCGATCGCGAAATTGAGAGAAAGGGGCGTTATGAAATTCTCCGTCACAGTCACGATACTCGCTGCCAGCCCAGCCTTCGGGCACACCGGACACATCGCGGAAAGTGCCGGGCACAGCCATTGGTTGGCCGTCGGCGCGATATCCGTAGCATTGGCGATAACGGCTCTCCGCTGGTTAAGGCCGCGTGTCAGGCGTCTCCGCGGGGACAGGTCGGTGGACGATAGCCCTCCGGACGGCTCACCTACATGATCAGGACGGGCGTGATGATCTGCGGCCACGGCTCCCGCAGTCAGGCCGCGGTCGACGAGTTCCGATGTCTCGCGGAGCGACTGCCCGCCTATCTGCCCGTAGGGTGGCTGACCGAGTACGGCTACCTTGAATTCGCGAACCCGGTGATTCGGGACGGGCTGGACCGGCTCCGGGAGGCGGGATGTGACCGAATACTGGCCGTGCCCGGCATGCTGTTTGCGGCGATGCATGCCAAGAACGACATTCCGACGGTGCTGAACACATACGCCGTGAAGCATGGCATCGAGATAAAATACGGACGTGAGCTTGGTGTGGATCCAAAGATGATCGCCGCCGCCGGCACCCGCATCGAGGAAGCCGTGAAGCGCGCCAATGTCGAGAGCGGGCCCATACCGCTACACGAGACGTGCCTGGTCGTCATCGGTCGGGGCGCGTCCGATCCGGATGCCAACGCCAATGTGGCCAAAGTCGCCCGGATGTTATGGGAGGGGATGGGATTCGGCTGGTGCCAGGTCGGCTATTCCGGAGTTACGTTTCCTTTGGTGGCACCGTGTCTGGACCATGTGGCGAAACTGGGTTACCGAAGGGTCATCGTCTTTCCGTA
Organism: Rhodobacter sp.; assembly: GCA_026708635.1. Taxonomy (GTDB): domain Bacteria; phylum Pseudomonadota; class Alphaproteobacteria; order Rhodobacterales; family Rhodobacteraceae; genus JAPOUP01. Next base: position 13,012 of record JAPOUP010000245.1, on the reverse strand, counting down.
TTTCCTGTTCACGGGCATTTTGGTCGACAGAATCTACGGCTTCACCGACCAAGTCGCCGGAAGACATCCGGAGATCCAGTTCCTCAAGGCGGGTTATCTGAACGACCACCCGAAAGTGGTCGAGACCTTTGCCGAGCGCGTGACCGAACAGGTTGGAGAAATCCCGCCACCCAATTGCGCCATGTGCAAATACCGCACGCAGGTACTGGGCTTCGAGGCGGAAGTGGGAACGGCGCAGGAAAGCCATCATCATCATGTCGAGGGACAGGGTGCGAGCGCACCCGGCTCCAATATCGCCGACTGCCAACTCTGTGACACGTTCTGCACCGGTGAATGCAGGCTCGAAATCAATCATTACCACCATCACCATCATTCCGGGCATCACCACAACCATCATGCCACCTATCCTCACGCCAACCATCCGCTCGGTCCGGAAAGCGCCAGGAAAGCGGTTGTCTGACATAGCGGTCAACCTGGACCGCTTCATGCCGGGCTGGAGTCGGGACTTTCCGCCCCGATCTGCAGTATGCGCCCATATCTGAAAGATCCCGAAACGATTTATGCCCGAAGCTTCGCCATCGTTCGCAGGGAAGCCCGGCTGGATAGATTCGACCCGGATATGGTCCAACTCGCCACGCGGGTGATCCACGCCTGTGGAATGCCGGACATCGCCGACCGCATCGTTTTCTCGCCAGGCGCCGGCGAAACCGGGCGGAAGGCGCTGGCGACCGGAGCGCCGATTCTCTGCGACTGCGAAATGGTCTCCGCGGGAATCTCCCACGCAAGACTTCCTCTGAACAACGATGTGATCGTTACGCTTAACGATCGATCCGTTCCCGCCCTGGCGAGAGAGTCCCGCACCACCCGCTCGGCAGCGGCGGTTGACCTCTGGCGTGACAGGATCGACGGTGCCGTCGCCGTGATAGGCAACGCCCCGACAGCGCTTTTCCGCCTTCTTGAACGCCTCGATGACGGCTGGCCAAAGCCAGCCGTCATTCTCGGCTTTCCTGTAGGCTTCATCGGAGCGTCTGATTCCAAGACCGAGCTTGCCTCGAATCCCCGCGGTTGTGAATTCGTCGCGCTTCTGGGGCGGCGCGGAGGGTCTGCGATGGCGAGCGCGGCCGTGAACGCGCTGGCGGAGCATTCACGTGGAGTCGGCAATGGGGAATAGCTGGCTGCATATCGTGGGGATTGGTGAAGACGGGATGCGTGGCCTCAGCCCCATCGCCCGGGAAGTCGTGGAAAACGCCGAGATAATCTTCGGCGGCGACCGTCACCACAGGCTGTCCAGCGCCGTTACGGCGGAACGTATCGCCTGGCCCTCACCATTCGGTACGCTGATTGACCGGCTGGTCTCATACCGCGGCAGGCGGGTCGTGGTGCTGGCGACGGGCGATCCACTTTGGTATTCCGTAGGAGCGCGAATCGGCCGCTCCATCCCACCGGAGCAGATCACATACCACCCACAGCTTTCGGCTTTCCAGCTCGCCGCCGCCAGATTGGGATGGAGTCTGGCGGATGTTGAAACCCTGACGGTGCACGGTCGCCCCGTCGAGCAGGTGATTCCTTTCATCCAACCCAACCAACGGCTACTCATCCTGACGACCGGCGAGAAGACGCCATCGGATATCGCCCACCTATTGACCGAACGCGGTTTCGGAAAATCGGCGATGACCGCGCTCGCCTGTATGGGGGGTGATGAAGAACAGAGATTTGACGGCATCGCCTCCGAGTGGAGGCACAGGGTTCCCGCGTTCAACACGCTTGCGGTGCGGTGCGAGGCGGCCCCGGACGCTTCGCTTCTTCCATGTATCGCGGGCCTGTCAGACGATCAGTTCGAACATGATGGCGTCATGACCAAGCAGGAAGTCCGGGCGATTACCCTGGCGAAGCTCATGCCAATGCGCGGGGCGCTTCTTTGGGATATCGGCATCGGATGCGGCTCCGTCGCGATCGAATGGATGCGTGCGTCCCGTGAGGCGAAAGCGGTGGGAATCGAACCCAACGCCAGACGCCGCGCGATCGCGCTCAGGAACGCGGCCAGGCTGGGAGCGCCGGGACTCCAGATCGTGGAAGGAATGGCCCCCGCGGCGCTGCGCGGCCTCCAGGCTCCGGACGCCGTGTTCATAGGCGGCGGCCTGACAGCCGAGGTGTTCAATGTGGCGTGGGCGTCATTACGTCCAATCGGTCGCCTCGTCGCCAACGCTGTCACCCTGGAGACCGAAGCGCGGATACTGGAACTCCGCGAACTCCACGGTGGGCAGCTCGCCAGGATCGCGGTTAGCCGCGCATCGCCGGTGGGCAATCTCGCGGGCTGGCGACCTCTCATGCCCGTGACGCAGTGGAGTTTGGTCAAAAAATGACCGGCACGCTGTTTGGCATTGGATTGGGCCCCGGCGACCCGGGCCTGATCACACGGAGGGCGGCGACGTTAATCCGGATGGCGCCCGTCATTGCCTATCCCGCATTTGCGGGAGAGGAAAGCTTCGCGCGTGGCATCGCCGCCGACCTGATTCCACAAGGAGCTCGCGAAATCGCGATCGATATACCTATGAAGGCGGCACGTGCGCCGGCCCAGGCCGCGTATGACAGAGGCGCGACAGAAATCGCGAACGCCCTTTCCGCCGGTGATGACGTGGCGTGCCTATGCGAGGGCGATCCGTTTCTTTACGGCTCGTTCATGTACCTCCACGCCCGTCTGGCCAATCGATTCAGGATAGAGGTTGTGCCGGGAGTGACGTCCCTGACCGCCTGCGCGGCCGCCGCGGGAGTGCCGCTGGCGGCGCGGAACGGGCAGCTCACCGTTCTGCCTGGAACGCTGCCCGCGGACGAGCTTGCGAACCGTATGCATGATGCCGACTTTGTCGCATTTCTGAAAGTGGGGAAAAATCTTCCAAAACTGCGGACATTGATGAAACGACTCGGACTGCTTGAGCGGGCCATCTATGTTGAACGAGCGACCCTTGCCGAAGAACGCGTCTGCCCGCTGTCGGACGCGCCGGACGTCGCGCCTTATTTCTCCATGATTCTGGTCAATCGACACCGGGATCCATGGTTATGACCCCCGTTGTCCTTGCCGTTTCCGCGACCGGCGAAGCCACTGCCCGACGGGTCGCAACGGCGCTCGACGCTCCGCTGCATGGGCGGACGGATCGTGTAAGGGAGGCGGACGCGTTTTTTCCCGATGCCCTTGAGCATTGCCGTACGCTGTTTGCCTCGGGAACACCTGTTATCGGGGTCTGCGCCAGCGGAATTCTCATCCGCGCGGTTGCGCCACTGCTCGGGGACAAACGCGGGGAGCCGGCGGTGGTTTCGGTATCCGAAGATGGCGCCGTCGTTGTTCCATTGCTTGGCGGCCATCGCGGAGCGAACCGCATGGCCCGCAGGATTGCGGACACTCTGAAAGGAGTGGCGGCCGTCACGACCGCCGGTGACGTCGCACTGGGGATTTCGCTAGATGAACCACCGACCGGCTGGACATTGGGCACACCGGAACTCGCGCGAAACGCGATGGCGCGGCTGCTGTCAGGAAGCGGTGGCCGGGTGATCGGAGAAGAGGCGCACAGCGCCGGGTGGCTAAAAGCGCTGCCGGAAGCCGATCCTTCGGCCCGAGAGGATGAGGTGGTGACTATCGAAGCGACGCTATCGCCCGGGCGGGCGGGCGCTTTGGTATTCCATCCACGACGCATCGCGCTTGGCGTGGGCTGCTCGCGGAACTGCCCGCCTGAGGAACTGGAGGCGCTGGCATTGCGGGTTCTGGATGAGGCCGGGGTGGCGCCGGGAGCGCTCATGGGGCTGTTCACTCTTGACCTGAAATCCGACGAACCGGCGGCGAACGCGCTGGCTATCAGACTGGGAACCAGGCTCAGGGTGTTCACGGCGGCGGAACTGGAGGCGGAGACGCCGCGGCTGGCCAATCCTTCCCGGACCGTGTTCGCCGAAGTCGGCTGCCATGGCGTTGCCGAGGCCGCCGCCCTTGCGGCGGCCGGGCCGGAAGCCGTTCTCAGACAGGCCAAGACCAAAAGCGCGAACGCCACCTGCGCGCTCGCCGCCGCGCCTCGACCGGTCATGAAGGTCGGTGGACGGTCACGGGGTCGTCTGGCACTCGTGGGAATTGGGCCCGGTGAGGCCAACATGCGCACCCCGGAGGCGTCTCGGCTGGTGGCGGAAGCGGATGAAATCGTTGGTTATGGGCTTTACATCGATCTCCTCGGTCCATTGGCAGCCGGCAAGCGGCGAAGCGATTTTCCATTAGGTAGCGAAACGGCGCGGTGCCGTTACTCCCTGGAACGCGCGGGGGAAGGTAGATCGGTAGCATTGGTCTGTTCCGGTGACGCGGGGATCTACGCGATGGGCGCGCTTGTTTTTGAGCTTCTGGACACCGATCCGGATTCACTTGATCTGACGGATGCGGCGCGACGCGTCGAGATCGTTGCCGCTCCGGGGATATCCGCGTTGCAGGCCGCGGCGGCCCGTGCGGGCGCACCTTTAGGAAATGACTTCTGCGCGATCTCGCTTTCCGATCTTTTGACGCCACGCGAGGATATACTCCGGCGCGTGGGGGCTGCGGCGGAGGGGGACTTCGTGGTGGCGTTCTACAATCCCGTCTCAAAGCGTCGGCGCCACCTGCTCGCTTTGGCGCGCGACATTCTCCTTGGACACCGCTCCGGGGAATGTCCGGTGATGCTGGCGTCCAATGTGGGACGGCCAGGCGAGTCCGTAAGATACCGGCGGCTCGCCGAACTCGACGAGAAAGGCGTTGACATGCTGACACTTGTTATCGTCGGTTCCTCGCAAACCCGGCTTCTCAGGACAGGTGACGGGATGCGCCTCTACACCCCACGCGGTTACGCGCGACGGATCGGGGAACTATCCAATGCGATTTAGCGCCCCACCGGCAAACGCCGCGGCGAAACTCCAGTTGGTTCCCGCGCGACAATGACCGTTCATTTCATTGGAGCGGGACCGGGCGATCCGGAGTTACTGACGCTGAAGGCGGCTCGGATGATTTCGGCCTGCCCTGTCTGCCTGTTCGCCGGATCCCTGGTGCCGGTGGAGGTCGTGGCACGGGCTCCGGAGGGAGCGCGCGTTCTCGATACAGCCAGCATGACGCTGGACCAGACGCACGCGGAAATTCTATCCGCGCACCGACGTGGTGAAGACGTGGCTCGAGTGCATTCGGGTGATCCGGCGCTCTATGGAGCGATCGCCGAGCAGATCAGGCTTCTGAAAGCGGACGGCATTCCATACCGGATCATCCCCGGTGTTAGCGCCTATGCCGCCGCCGCGGCGGCGCTTGGACACGAGCTTACCGTTCCGGAGGTTGCCCAATCGATAGTGCTGACGCGCGTATCGATGAAATCGACCGCGATGCCACCCGGTGAGACATTGGAGAATTTCGCCGGGACCGGCGCGACTCTCGTGATCCATCTTGGGATACGCGCGCTTCGGGACATTGTCCGGAGACTCTCACCGCATTACGGCTCTGAGTGTCCGGTTGTCGTCGCTTACCGGGTTGGCTGGCCGGACGAGAAACTAATCAGGGGAGTCCTGCAAGACATTCACGCGCGCGTCCGTGCGGAAAAAATTACCCGTACCGCACTGGTACTTGTAGGTCCCGCTCTCGGTTCCGTGGATGGATTCAGCGACAGTGCGCTCTATGACCCTTCGATACCTCATGTCCTTCGCCCCAGGCCTTGACGCGGTTGCCGGCGAGCCGCCCGCCAGGCCTTTGGACGAAGACATGGCACCAGTGCCCGTGGCTCTTGAGGATGACCTGAACACTCCCGCGGTACGCGCGGTCTTGAACGCGCTGGCAGGACAGATCCACGCCAGCGCCGGACCCGGCCGACGGGCGAAGCTAGCGGCGGCTCCGCGGCAGGCAGGGGTGTTTGTCGGACTCCTCGGGCAGGATGCAACCGATTGGACTCAAGCCGGCGTGGATGATGTGACGCGGATCGAGGCACTGGTTGCCGAGCGCACCCTTGCCCGGGCCGCGCGCGACCGGCACCGCGCGGATGGGCTCCGCGACGGGTTTTCAGCCCTTGGGGTCGAAGTCGAGGACGCAGGCGGCGAGAGCCGCTGGCGGGTGCGGGCATGAGGGCGGTCCTCACCTGGTTCCTCATCCTGCCGATCCGGGCCTACCGGCTGATCCTGTCGCCTTGGCTGGGGCATTCCTGCCGGTTTCATCCCAGCTGCTCCGTCTATTCCATCGAGGCGCTGGAAACTCACGGACCCGTGCGGGGCCTCTGGCTAACGGTCCGCCGCCTTGCCCGCTGCAATCCATGGGGTGGGTCCGGATACGACCCGGTGCCCCCTGTCATGAACCGAAAGACCATGAAATGATCCCTGTTCGCCCGCTCCAAGGGACCGCCCGCGCCCTGTCGCGGCGCTTGCGGGCGCACGGACATGGACCGGGCCCTTCGGGAGACTTCGGGTCACTGGCGGAACTACCGCGCCAGCACGTTATCGACCGGGACCGATGGCAAGCGCGATTTCGCGCTGAAACCCATGAACGCCCCCGGGCACATGCTGATC
>JAPOUP010000245.1:0-6186 GCA_026708635.1 Rhodobacter sp. | reverse complement strand
AGAATCAACAGGGAGAACCATCATGAAAACGCGTGCCGCCATTGCATGGGGACCGAACCAACCCCTGGAAATAGAAGAGGTCGACCTTGAGGGGCCCAAAGAGGGTGAGGTTCTGGTCCGCATCGTCACGACCAGCCTGTGCCACACCGACGTCTTCACCCTCTCGGGCGAAGACCCGGAAGGTCTCTTCCCATGCATCCTCGGCCACGAAGGCTGCGGTATCGTGGAAGAGGTAGGCAAAGGCGTGACCTCGGTGGTGCCGGGCGATCACGTGATTCCGCTTTATGTCCCCGAAGACCCGAACTGCCCCTACATCAGGTCGGGAAAAACAAACCTCTGCCAGACCATCCGCAAGACCCAGGGCGCCGGCGTGATGCCGGACGGGACATCGCGCTTTTCCTATAAGGGCAAGCGGATCCTGCACTACATGGGCACCAGCACCTTCAGCGAATACACGGTCTTGCCTGAGATTTCCGTGGCCAGGATTTCCAAAGACGCGCCGCTGTCCAAAGCCTCTGTCATGGGCTGCGCGGTGCCCACCGGGATCGGTGCCGTACGCAATACCGCCAAGGTTGAGGAAGGCGCGACTGTTGCCGTTTTTGGCTTGGGTGCCGTGGGCATGGCCGTCATTCAGGGCGCGGTGCTGAAGGGCGCGTCAAGGATCATCGGCATCGACATCAATCCCAAAAAGTTCCCGTTGGCTATGTCGCTGGGGGCCACGGAGTGCGTGAACCCCAAGGATCACCCTGCGCCGATCCACGAAGTGCTGATCGAGATGACCGGTGGCGGTCTGGACTACACCTTTGAGGCTGTGGGCAACGTGGAACTTATGCGCTCAGCGCTGGAGGCCTGCCACAAAGGATGGGGAGAATGCACCGTCATAGGTGTGGCGGGTGCGGGTCAGGAAATCGCGACGCGACCCTTCCAGCTTGTCACGGGACGGGTTTGGCGCGGCACGGCTTTTGGCGGCGTTTTGGGCCGCAGCCAATTACCCGGTATGGTGGATGAATGGCTCCGCGGCGACTTCAGCGTCGACCCTTACATCACCCACCACATGAATCATGATCAGATCAATACGGCCTTTGACCTTCTCAAGGCTGGCCAGTCGATCCGGTCGGTTATCCATTTCCAGCCGGCCCGGACGATGACGGTGAACTCACTGCCGGGACAAATCGTACCGATTTAGGAAAGACTCGTCGAATGCCACAATGGCGCCACATTCAAGACGAGGAAGGTCGTCCCGCGGCGGAAATGCGGGGCGGCCCATCTCTTCCGCGGGACTGTCGGTTAAACCGGTCCTATACTATCGGGGACCGAACTCTCATGCATGGTCGACCGGCGGAAGCCATGTAAGCGACGAGTGGTGAAGGGAGATCAAAACTCTCCCGTCGAGCTTGTGATACACGAATGTATAGTCCGCACGGGTCGCGTCACCGTCACCGTCGACGAAGGTGTAATGCCCCATATCTCTGTAGCCCAAGCCACCCGCCTGGAGAACCGGCCCCGCCGCGCTCTCGAACTTAACCGTTTTCCATCCCTTCGTCAGAAAACCTTTGTCCTGAGGATAGTCAGGGTTGCCGCCCACGAAGTACGCGCGCGCTCCCTCACGGTCGAGCCGAATGACATCGGCCAGGGTGGGTTTGAATAAAACTGGCTCGTCAGGGTCGCCGAAATCATATAGCCCGAGCAACCGCTCGACATCTCGCTCGGTGACATACTTCGCCCAAGCGCTCTGCGCGGCGACGACCTCCGCCTTGGTCATGGGTTGAAAATTGCGCTCAGACATTACTCGCATTCCTTCCGCCTAGCGTTTACGGCCGCTTCCCGTTACCAGGCCACGCCTTCGACTTGCGCGGCCGCTTTATCAGCGCAACGTCCGAAAGGCCCGCGAGCCCCACCCGCCGGGCCCGGACGGCGGTCTCCCGCAGCGAATGCCCGCAGCCCACTTGGAGCGGCGTCCGGTCGTCGTCCATGGCCTGCCTGCCTCCTGAATCCCGATCCGGATCAAGCCTTAGACAGTTTCCTGAATTATGGCAAACAAGTTAGCGCTTACGCCTGCCCCCCAAGACTTACCGTACAGGGTTCGGCAACGGGTTACACTTCCAGACTCCAAATCTTCATAGGGTTCATACCGATACCCACATGAAGGAGGATATTATCCGGAATACCCGTTTCATCAAATGATGCCAGGTGGTTGACGCTCTCCGGCGGATATCGGCCGCCCTGAGTGGGGCACGGGCGATCTACTGGCTCTGATTGACCTGCTCGATATAGGCGCGCAGTTCGTCCGACTCACGGCGCAAGTGACGAAGCGAATCCATCGCCGCGCGCGTTTCCGCTTGCGCCTCGTTCAGTTTGCCGCGCAGCTCCGCCTCCCGGCTAGCCAGATCCCTCACCGCTTGATCCCTCGCCTCCTCGGCCTCCTGCAACGCCTTGGCCATCCAGTCAATCTCTCCAATCTCGGATCCCTCGACCCTGATAAACCTTCGAACGAACCCTCTTGCGAACCAACCAAGGACAATCGCCAGAAAAAGCACGACAGCCGTGACCGCGATAAACTCAGTTCTGCTCATTGTCTGTCCCGCCATCCACGACGGCCTCTCCGTCAGTCATAAGTGTGAACTCGATCCGCCTGTTCTCCTCCCGCCCTTCCCTAGTGCCGTTATCGGCTATCGGGCGCGTTTCGCCATAGCCGGTAGGGATCAGGTTCCCGGTCAGTACCCGCCGCGCCTCAAGTGCGTTCAATACCGACTCAGCCCGCCACTGGCTTAGCCGCAGGTTCATCTCCTCGCGGCCCTGGCTATCCGTATGGCCAGCGATCTCCATCCTGACCTCAAAGCAGCCGTCCATGACTTCCGCGATTCGGTCAATCACCGGAAAGCTATCTTGACCGATTTCGGAGGAGCCGGGTTGAAAAATGATTTTCTGGCTGTCGAGGATAGCGCCGATGCCCGCTACGCACTCCTCGGGAGTCGGAACGGCTGGTCCGGTATCTTCGGGCTCTACATAGTTGACTTCAATGGCGAACATCTCCGCAGCGCCAAGCGCGGCGGACAGAATCCGGGAGATTTCATCGCTGGCGTCCGGATCGTGGGCGATACCACGGATATCGACAAGTTTCGGCTGCACGACAAGCGTTCCGTCCACCAAAAGCGAAAGCGACTTAAGGCCGGCGAAAACCCTCTTTGCCCAACCGTGCGGCAAACCCTGATCGAGACGTAGCGACGCCCGAACGTCCACGCCGGGGAAAAGCGCCCGCGCAAGGCCTTCGACCGTATCGCGAAGGTTACCGTCGGTCATCCTACCGCGCAGAAGCAGCGTGCCTTCCGTACTGATTGTCGCGAGAAACTCCGGCGACGTTTCGGCCTCCCGTTCTCCGGTGCCCGTAAACGCCTTCGGATCCGATTTGACCGCCGTCAGCGAGAAAACGTCGGGCAGTGCCGCATCCAACTCTCCAACCACTCGCTCAAACAGCGTCTGCTCGGTTTCCGCCGGAGCGATAAGGGAAACATGAATGTCCGAGAATGTGACCGATCCGGATCCAAACCGCGCAACGGCCGCGATTCCGGCGACAGCGGCATCCGTCCATTCCGGGCTCGGCGCACCAAAACCAATCCGGCAGGGTACCTCGCCCTTCAGCCCGGCCTTAACGGCGGCCGAGACGATCCGCTTGCCGCCGCTCTCGTCACGAGCGGAGCATGCGTCAAACCTACCTCCGTTTTCATCAACCAGAAAACGCAGGGTAAACGGAGCGATCACGGGGCGCGGCGCGGAAATGTCCAGGACCAGATCCACTCTTTCCGGCATATCTCGCCCCAGTTCGGCCTCAAGCTCACTTTTGCCGCCAACGCTCTCGGCAATCGCCCTGATTTCCACCCGTCCGGCTCGGACACCGATTCTGGACCACTCCAACCGCTCCAGGGCCGTGATGGAAAATTCGAACGCATCCGTCCAGCCTTGCGGCGCCGGATAGTCAGCGCTGGCGAGCAGATTCCGCACCTCCGCGCCATCAGTCAGCCTGACGAGAGCCGCAGTCACCTCACTACGGTCAAGCGAAGCGGGCACAACGCCAAGAACCAGGACTTCCCCATCGTGGCGCAGAAACTCGACAAAATAATTTCGTGGCCCGGTGCCCTTTGCCGACTCGACATCCATCTCGTCGACTATGAGAGCGGAGGTCGCAGCTATACCCGCGAGACGCAGCGCACGGTGCCTTGTGGCCTCATCCGGTGCCGCACCCGACAGAATGACCCGCAGTCCGTCAGCGTTTACGTCAATCCAGTCCATACCATTGGACTCGAGAGCCTGACGCACCTCGGTTCTGGCAAGCCTCTCGATCTGCCCCACGGCCACTAGAGCCGTGGCGACGGAGACCAGCGCCATAAAGGAAACCACGGCGGCGATACTGAAACGAGAACGCATATCTGGACACGTCAAGCGACAACCACGGAATGATATGGCCCAACAGCCGGTTCCGCAATCATACAAGAAAGGCGGCGGCGAGAAACAGCGTGACAATCAAACCTGAATCGCGGTTTGAGCGAAATAGCCTCAGGCATCCGGTGGGATCATCCACGTCAAGGCGTCCCATCTGCCACGCCAGATGCCCACCGAAAGCCAACGGCCCGCAGAGAGCGACAGCGGCCGCAATGCCAGTGGACATCCCGATCATGGCGGAAAGGAAGGCGATGATCATGAGTCCCACCGCAAGTAACTGGAAAATCATGAGGAACTGGCGTGTTCTCTCGCCGAAAAGCCTAGCGGTAGACTTTATTCCCACCAGTGCGTCATCTTCCTTGTCCTGATGCGCGTAGATCGTATCGTAAAACAGTGTCCATGCGACCCCGGCAAGATAGAGGAAGACGGGAGGCCATGCCAGGGCATCGGTGACGGCAACCCACGCCAGAAGCGCACCCCAGTTGAAAGCCAGACCAAGGAATACCTGCGGCCACCAAGTAAACCGCTTGGCGAATGGATACACAACTACAAGCGCAAGTGAACCGATGCCAAGCGGGATGGCGAAGCCGCCGAACGAGACCAGTACGGCGAACGCGACCACAGCCTGTACCGCCATCCACCACAAAGCACCGTGCACCGATATCCTTCCTGAAGGAATCGGCCTTGATGCCGTTCGCGTGACCCGCCTGTCAAAATCGCTGTCCGTTATGTCATTCCATGTGCATCCCGCGCCCCTCATTAATACTGCACCGATTCCGCAGCCCAGCATTACCCAAGCCTCAGACCATCCAAACCGTCCCTGATGCAGACAGGCAAGCAATGCACCCCACCAGCACGGTAGCAGGAGCAGCCATGTACCGATCGGCCGATCGATGCGGGAAAGCCTCAGATAAGGCCGTGACCAGGCGGGGGCCCGGCGATCGACCCAGTTGCCGTCCACCGCATCATTGATTCTTCCGTCCGACTCTGGAGTGTTTTCCATCGCTCCAATATCTTTTCCTGACCATGGTGGCGTCCAAACCCAGGCTTTATGTAGAACATCCGCTTGCGTCGGGACAATCCTGCCCGCTAACACGCGATCACATCCATTACCTGTTCGATGTCATGAGGTTTGGCCAAGGCGGCGAACTCTCGGTATTCAATGGCCGTGACGGTGAGTTCACGGCAGTCGCCGACAGGACAGGCCGGCATACCGGAACGCTTTCGATCCAGGGGCGGACACGCCCGTTGCTGCGGCCGCCCGACCTCTGGCTGCTCTTCGCTCCGATCAAGTCCGCACGGACGGATTTCATAGTCGAGAAGGCCGCCGAGATGGGCGCCGCCCGAATTCTGCCTGTGCGAACCCGTTTCACCAACTCCGAGCGCATTCGGCAAAGCCGGCTGCAGCGACACGTGATTGAGGCGGTTGAGCAGTGCGGTGGCACGTTCGTGCCAGAGGTCTGCCAGTTACGGTCCCTAGGCGCCGTGCTCGCGGATTGGGCCTTGGACCGCCAACTTCTGTTCTGCGATGAGGCGCTCCGCGGCGAACCAAGCGGTTTCAGTTCCGGTAAAATGGGCAAGTGGGCCATCCTTATCGGGCCGGAAGGCGGCTTCAGCGATGACGAACGCAGTCAACTGACGGACCTACCATTTGTCCACCGGGCCAGCCTCGGTCCCCGCGTGCTACGCGCCGATACGGCAGCGGTCGCGGCGATGGCCATTTGGCAAAGGGCCTTCGGCGATTGGTGA